>NZ_JAGYGN010000027.1:0-81724 GCF_019947515.1 Pseudomonas sp. A-B-19 | reverse complement strand
TTTCAGGCTGGCCTCGCGGCTTCCCCCTTGCGTTTCACTACAGTTCTCGTCACTCATTCTGGTCACCACTTTTCAGGTGACTGGTTTTGGCCCATGCCGGGCACACTGGGAGCGGGCTTGCCCGCGAAGGGGCCAGAACTGAGGATACAAAAAAGCCCGCTTGATCTGTTTAGAATCGGGCGGGCCTTTTTACGCCTGGGGTTCAATCAGACGATCAAGGATACTGCTGAACCGTACCTTGCTGCTGAGCACCATACTGCTGACCCGGAATCGCCTTGAGGTTAACCTCGACACGGCGGTTCTGTGCACGGCCATTGACGTCGGCGTTGCTGGCAACCGGGCTATCCGGGCCGGCGCCACGAGCGCTCAGGTTGGCACCGCTGACACCTTGCGAGGTCAGATAGGTCGCCACGCTTTGGGCGCGACGCTGGGACAGGTCCATGTTGTGCTGACGGCTGCCGGTGCTGTCGGTATAGCCGACGATCTCGATCTGGTTCTGGTTGAACTCTTTCAGCGAGCCCGCCAGGTTGTTCAGCGGCTGATAGAAACTTGGGGCAATGTTCGCCGAATCGGTCGCGAACGTGATGTTGCCCGGCATGATCAGCTTGATCTGGTCGCCCTGGCGCTGCACTTCAACACCGGTGTTGGCCATGCTGGCGCGCAGCTTTTTCTCTTGCTGATCAGCGTAGTAGCCGTAGCCGGCGGCGGAAGCACCGACCACCGCAGCACCGATCAGGGCGCCCTTGCCACGGTTATCGTGGTTGATGGCAGCACCGGCCAACGCACCGGCCAGAGCGCCGAGGCCGCCGTATTTCGCGGTCTTGCTCATGCCTTCGGAGCCGCTATCCGCCTGACCCTGAGCCTGGCCCTGACCGCCGTATGGGTTAGGCGAGGCACAACCGGACAAAACGGCCACAGCTGTAGCGACAATAATCAAACGACGCGTGGTGAACATGTAAAGCTCCTACTTTTTTGCGTTCTGTGGTGCAACGGACCAAGGCATCAGCCTTTGCGGGCGTTGGATCATGTTAACGGGTAAAAATTCCGAATGTTACAAATCAGCCCCGAACAAAGGGGTTCTCGCGCATTTCGTCGCCCAGGCGAGTATCCGGACCATGCCCGGTTACCACGGTCGCGTCTTCGTCGAGGGTGTACAACCGCTGCTTGATCGAACGCACGATGGTCGCCTGGTCGCCCCCCCACAAATCCGTGCGCCCGACTCCACGACGAAACAGCGTATCACCGGCAATCAGCAGCTTGGCCCCGGAAAACCAGAAGCTCATGGAGCCCGGCGTATGACCTGGCGTGTGCAGCGCCACGCCACAACCGCAGGCCAGTTCTTCATCATCGGCCAGCCAGCGATCCGGGGAAGGCACCGGGGTATAAGGAACGCCGAACATCTGGCACTGCATTTCCAGGTTGTCCCATAGAAATTGGTCTTGCTTGTGCAAATGCAGGGTCGCGCCGGTTTTCTCCTTGAGTTGACCGGAAGCCAGGAAATGATCGAGGTGCGCATGGGTGTGAATGATGCTGACCACTTTCAGCCCCAGGGCATCGAGCCGCGCCAGGATCAGCTCATGATTGCCACCCGGATCGACGACGATGGCCTTTTTCGTCACCGGATCACCGATGATCGTGCAGTTGCACTGCAAAGGGCCGACGGGGAAGGTTTCGCGGATGAGGGTGGGTTGCTGGGACATCGGGGCCTGCTCGATTAACGGGGACGAGGGATTTTCGCACACTTGAGTATCCAGCCAATGGCCACGATGGGGAACGTGAAAAATCCTTAACCCAACACCCCCAACTCCTTGGCCCGCGCTACCGCCTGCGTACGCCGCTCGACCCCAAGCTTGCTGTTGATGTGGCTGGCGTGAGTCTTGACCGTGTGCAGGGAGATAAACAGCTGATCGCTGATTTCCTGGTTCGAACAGCCCTGGGCGATCAATCGCAGAACCGCCATTTCCCGCGTGCTGAGCTGTTCCGCGACCGCACAGGACTCCAGTCCGGGACGGGCAGCCAATGCCGGCAGTTTTTCACTGAGGCTCAGGGAAACGGGGGTTGGCGGACAGTTTTGAAGTTGCCCACGCAGCCAGTCCGGGTGCTCGGCCAACAGGCCCTCGAAGGGTTGCAACACTCCTCCGCCAGCGGCGTCCAGCGCCTGGGCCAGTGCCTTGCGTGCTTCCGGCTCCCGCCCGCTACCCAGCAATAACGCCACTTTTTGGGTCAATGCCATGGCACTGAGCATCTGCCGACCGCTTTGCTGGCCATGCTCAAGCAACGCATTCAAACGCCCTTCGGCCAGCATCGGTTGGCCCTGAATGACGTCCAGCAAGGCTTGTTGCAATTCGATATGCAGCGGCAATTGCGGGTGGAATTCCGGTGGCGCCGCCCCGTTTTCGCCGTTATAGGTCTGCCCCAGACGCGCCAGCCAGGCTTCGGCCAGATCGGTGCGCCCCTGGGCCAGCCAGAGTTCACATTTGACCAGAGTGATCATGGCCAGGTAATAAATGGGGGGCACGTCCCAGATGTGCATCAGCCGCTCGGCTTCGGCCAGTTCGGCAAAGGCTTTGGCGAACTCGCCACTGCTGCCTTCCAGCCTGGCAATCACGCAGTGGCCGATCAGCACGCTGATGTCACGACAGGCGCGTGCCTCGCTCAACCCGGCCTGCAATCGCACCCGCGCCAATTGCGGCTGCATGCGCAGGGCCAGCAGAAAACCTTCGTACAAGGTCAGCCGGGCGCGAACCGCATACAGCCGTTGCGCAGACAGGCTCTGCAGGCGTTGCATTCCCTGGCGGACCTCCTCCAGCGCCCGACAGATTTCCCCGCGCGCTTGCAGTACCCGGGCGCGGTCGTAGTGCGCCAGCGCTTCGAACAACGGGTTGCCAACCCGTTGCGCCAGCTCCAGCGATTCGCGGTTCAGCCCCCGCGCCCGCCACAGATCACCGTCGGCAATGGCCAGGTTGGACAGGGTCGAGAGGCACATCAGGCGCTGGCCGTAACGCTTGCATGGAAGACTTTCCAACGCTTCGCGGCAGTACCGCAGTGTCAGTTCGCGGTTGCCGCGCCCACGGGCAATGATGCCACTCAATGCCAGCCATTGAGCCAGCATGGACTTCTGGGCGGTGGCCGACGGAGCGGGCAGGAAGCGGCTCAAATGACTGGCCAGCTCCTCGGCGGCATCCAGTTGGCAAGCCATCCCCAGCGCCCAGCTATAGAGCACAATCAGTCGCGGCGTGCTGATCAGCAAGCTGTCAGGCAAGTCCATTTTCCAGCGCAGCAACATGCCGACGTTCTGCTCGGCCAGCAGTTGCTCTTCGGAGAGGTTCTGCACCAGGTTCGCCGCGACGTCCAGGTGACCGGCACGCAAGGCCTGCTCCACGGCCTCATCGAGCAGTCCCTGGGCATTGAACCAGCGGCAGGCACGCAGGTGCAGGCTGGCGGCCGGCACCATCGACTGGGAAGCAGGCCGCGTGCGCAACAGATCGGAAAACAGGTGATGGTAGCGATACCAATGGCCATGCTCGTCCAGTGGCACCAGGAACACCTGGTGGGCGAGCAGGAAGCGCAGGATCTCCCCGCTGTCATGGGCGTCGCGAACGGCGTCGCACAGCTCACTGCAAAAACGTTCCTGGGGTGCCGTGTCGTAGAGGAACGACTGGACCTCGGCAGGTAGGCAGTCGATGACTTCTTCGAGCAGATAATCGCGGATCAGCCCTTCCCCACCGTGCAACGATTGCGGCAGCGCGCCATCGGTGCCTGCCTCGGAGGCGGCCAGCAGCCAGAAGCGCAACCCCGCGACCCAACCTTCGCTGCGCTGGATCAGGCTTTCCAGCGCCTCACCGCGCAAGGAGCTGCTGTGCCGGTCGAGCAGGCTCAAGGCTTCGTCGTGGGTCAGGCGCAGATCCTGTTCATGCAATTCAAGTAGTTGCCGTGACAGCCGTAGCCGCGCCAGATGCCAGTCGGGACGTTGGCGACTGGTGACCATCACCAGCAAGCCATCGGGAAGATGATTGAGGAAAAACTGCAGGCAGCGGTCCAGCACCGGCCCTTGGGCCAGATGGTAATCATCCAGCACCAGCAGTAATGGTGTCGCTGTAGACAGGTGCACGGCCAGTTCGTCAAGTAGGCCGTCCAGCCACTCTTCGAACGCGAACGGCTGATGGCGCTGGCGCATTTTCAACAGCCCGAGCGATTGCCTGCCCAGATACGGAAAATAGTCCTGGAGGCCTTCCAGCAGGCGCTCGAGAAAACGCCCCGGGTCACTGTCGCGCGGGCTCAAGCCCAGCCAGAGACTTCGCCAGTGCGCCGGCAACCCCTGGCAAAACTCCACCGCCAACGAACTCTTGCCGAACCCTGCAGGTGCGCTGACCAGCAACAACCTGCCACCGAGCCCGGCACTCAGGCGCTCGCACAAACGTGGACGCAATACATGGCCATCGGGCAACGGCGGGCGGAAGAAGCGCCCGTCGAGTGTCGCGACAGCAACGTTTGCAGAACCTGGGGATGTAGACAAATCAGTCATAGCCGGCTCTTGTTTGAATTGCGGGTGGCGGCGTTGCAGATGTCCGCAGACTAGCCGTAAACGGATAGGGAATGAAGGTAGTTGCTACAAATGGCTACAAAAAGTCTACAAACAAAAAAAAACGCCCCGAACCAGTCGGGGCGTTTTCAGAGGATGCGGCCTCTACTCAGTTCACCTTAGCGAACACCATCCTGACGCAAGGCGGCCGGGGTGAAGTCGCTGGTGGTGGCAGTGAAGCCGAAGTCATAAGCCGACTTCTCTTCGTTTTTCATGCCCAGCGCCAGGTAACGACCCGATTGCAGGTCATACAGGGCTTCGAGGGCATACCACGGCACTTGCTTGTCGTAGTAGTTCTCGGCATGGGCCTCGGCGACGCGCCACAGTTGCCCGCGACCGTCGTAGTGATCGATGACCGCGGCTTGCCAGGTATCTTCGTCGATGTAGAAGTCCCGCTTGGCGTAGATGTGACGCTGACCTTCCTTCAGGGTTGCAACCACATGCCACACACGACGCAACTCGTAACGCGCCAGGTCCTGGTTGATGTGACCGGCCATGATGATGTCGGCGTATTTGAGTTTCGGATCGTCGAGCTTGTAGGCATCGGAACCGATGTACATCTCTTTCTTGCCTTCGAGCTTCCAGTCGTAACGATCCGGGGCGCCGTTGAACATGTCCAGGTTGTCGGAGGTACGCAGGCCGTCGGCCGCGGTACCCGGGCCGTCATAGGACACTTGCGGCGCGCGGCGCACACGACGCTGACCGGCGTTGTAAACCCACGCCGAACGCGGCTCCTTGACCTGATCGAGGGTTTCGTGAACCAGCAGCACACCACCGGCCAGACGTGCCGGCGCGGTCACTTTCTGCTTGAAGTAGAACAGGATGTTGCCCGGGTTTTTCGGGTCGTAATCCTTCATCTTGTCGCGGAACACGAACTGGTCCTGGAAGTACACCAGGCTGAATGAACCGTTCGGCTGTGGTGTGGCCTGGGTCACCAGACGGGTCACGCTGCCCCCGCGATAGCGGGTGATGTGGTTCCAGATGACTTCAACGCCGCTTTTCGGAATAGGGAACGGAATGGCGGTTTCAAAGTTCTCCAGGCCGTTGCCGCCGGACACCAGATTGGTGTTGGTGGCGTTGCGCTTGATGGCCGCGAACACGTCATCCGGCACGGTGGCACCGCGATGGGACGGATAAACCGGCATCTTGAAGGTTTCCGGGTAGCGCTTGAACATCGCGTACTGGCCCGGGGCGAGCTTTTCCTTGTATTGGTCGACGTTCTGCGCCGTGATGGTGAACAGCGGTTTTTCGCTGGCGAACGGATTGGACAGGAAACCTTTGCTGTCGACCGTACCGGCGTTCTTCGCCATCGGCTTCCAGGCCGGGATCGAACCGTCGGCGTTGCCCGCCATTTCGGCGCCCATCGGGGTCAGGCTCTTGCCCAGCTTGTCGGCCTCGGCCTGGGGAACCGCCGCCAAGACACTGGTCGCCAGCAGTGAAAGCCCGAGAACACCGGCGTGGAACAGACTCTTTGTTATTTTCATATGTGTGTTCGTCCTGAAAATACAGTGCTTAGAAGTTCACGCCGACGCTGAGCGCAACGAAGTCGCGGTCATCCACGGTGGTGTACTTGCCGTCGAAAAAGTTGGTGTAGGCCAGGCTCGCGGTGTAGGTGTTCTGGTACTCGGCGTCGACACCCAGGCTCACCGCTTTGCGGCCTTCCTCGAAGTTGCCGCCAGGGCCAGGTGAGTAACCGCTCACGTCATGGGACCAGGCAACGTTCGGCTTGAGGTTCACACCGGCAAACACGTCGTTGTATTCCCAGATGGCACGACCGCGGTAGCCCCACGAAGTCGGGGTGGTGAAGCCTTCATTGGTGCAGTTGCGGCTGCGGTTGTTGGTCGGCGTCCCCGGGCCGGCACCGTTGATGGTGCTGGTGTTGAGCGCCACGCAGGTATCGAGCGCGCCTGAGGCTGGCAACTCACCCGGGCCGTAGACCGGATCGCGGCCATAACGAACGTCGGAAGTGCTTTCCAGGCCGCCAACGTGGGTCACGCCCACTTCACCCACCAGGGTCAGACGGCTGGCGCCCATGACCTGGTCGAAGAAGTGCGTCAGGGTGGTCTGGAACTGGGTGACTTCCTTGCGACGATAGCCGTGCAGGTCCTGACCCGGCACGCCGGTAAGCAGCGATGCATTGGTCAATGGATTGTTCGGGTTGTTATTGCCCAAAGGACGTACACCGGCGAACAGGATGTCGGTGGAGTTGAGCTGCACCGGAGCGTTCGGACGGTAGCTGATCTCACCGCTCCACGCCGTACCGGTAGGCAGAGTGGTGGAGAAGCTCAGGCCATACAGGCGAATGTCTTCCGGATATTCGATGAAGTACTGCGAATTACCCGCCACCAGCAATGGCGCCAGTGCGGCGAACGGGCCCGGGAGCCCCGCTGCGGTGTTGTAGACCGACTGCGGCGCACCGGTGGCGCTGAAGATCGGCGCACGGCTGTGGTAGTTCATGAAGTAGGCACCGAATTCGGTGTCCAGCGGATCGAACATGTATTTGAAGGACGCGCCCCACTGGCCGCTGTCACGGGCATCACGATCGCCGCCACGGCGTACCAGAACACCCTCGTTGTTGACGTCGACACCATTGGCGGCCAAAGGCCCCAGGGCAATAGCCGGAATTTGCGAGCGTTTTGCCAGCACACGCAGGTTGTCGTTGCAGCCGTCGGCAACGATGTCTGGCTGGGAGAAGAACGTGCCGCAGTTGTCGACGACGGTCTGGTCCCATTCAAGTTGATAGAACGCTTCGGCCGAGAGGTTTTCGGTCAGGCTCTGGGACACATAGAACATGTTGACCGGGATCAGGCCTTCCTTGATCTCGGCACCCGGGCGGCGGAATGCAGACACGTCGATCGGGTTGATCGAGTTGATGCCGCCGCCAATGAAGGTACTTTCACCCCAGCTCACGACCTGCTTGCCCAGGCGCACGGAACCTGGTTGATCGGCAATGGAGTAGTTGTGGTAGACGAAGGCGTCGAGGATCTGGCCGCCGGCAGACTTGGCGCCTTCCTTGCGACCGTCGTCGCTGATGTCCTTGAACGGACGGCTTTCGTCTTTGAGTTCAAAGTCGTACCAGTATTTGCCACGGACGAAAACACCGGTATCGCCATATTTCAGTTCAAGGTCATGGATGCCCTTGAAGATCTTCGAGAAGGTTTCCCCGCTCTTGAAGTTCAGGTGACCGTCATCAGAGGTCTGGGACAAACCCTTGCCGCCGTTGTTGACACCGATGAGGTTCTTGTTCGGCTGCTGAGTAGACCAGCTGGCACCAATCGACAGGGATGAGTCGAACTGACCTTCGATTTCACCGACGTTGAAACTGACGCCGAATGCTGGCCCGGCGAGCGTAGAGGCAAGACTGACAGCCAGGGGCAGTTTCGCCCGGCGCCAGAACTGGTTTACTGATGTCATCGACGCTACTCCATGTGCATTTTATTTTTATGGCAATGAGCACTTCTAAAAACGCTGTGGATAACCGGGAGCCATGGCGTCCCAAAGTAATTCCAAAGATGCATCGCCCCGGTTCGTGCGGTTGCTCCGTTCTTAAAAATCCTTGAACGGACTATAGCCAGCAGGTAGTTGTGCTTGATCCCTCTAAAGTGTGATTTGCAGCTGCCAGCCACTCTGGAACGGTCCTTTCGCCAGTCCGACGCTCGTCGGCACGGCAAGGATGGCTGAAAAAATCGATTTGACAAGCCAAGCGCTTGCTTGGTGGGGTTGGCGTGCCCTTTCGGGCACGCCGGGAGGCGCTTAAAGCGTCGAGAGGAAGGTACTGTTGGTGGCCTGCCATTCGGAGATGTCGACACGAATACGCTTCTTGTCGAGTTTGCCGACGCTGGTCTTGGGAATTTCAGTAACAAGGGCGATCTGGCTCGGAATCGCCCACTTGCTCAGGTGCCCCAGCTCCACAAACGGCTTGAGGTGTTCCTTGAGCTCCCGGGCTCCGATTACGTACCCCTCACGAACCACCAGCAGGGCAAACGGCCGCTCGCCCCACTGCGGATCGGGGATCCCCACCACTGCTACTTCACGTACCGCCGCATGACGGCTGATCAGGTCTTCGAGGTCCAGGGAGGAAATCCACTCGCCACCGGTCTTGATCACGTCCTTGATCCGGTCGCGAATGTCGATCACGCCCATGCTGTCCAGGGTCGCCACATCGCCGGTGTGCAGCCATCCGCCGGCCCAGAGCTCGGCGCCCTTCTCGGGTTCATTGAAATAGCCCTCGGTGAGCCACGGGGCACGCAGCACAAGCTCACCCTGAGTCTCGCCGTCGGCGGGCAGGAAGTTGCCCTCGGTGTCGACGATCGCCGCTTCCACCAGTGGCCCAGGCACACCAGCCTTGATCCGGTAAGTGGTGCGCTCGTCTTCGGTACCGGCCATCAATTCGTCGTTGAGGTGCGCGCACGACACCAGAGGCCCGGTTTCCGACATGCCGTAGGCGGCGGTCAACTGAATGCCTTTGGCCTTGGCCGCCTCGTACAACGTGCGGTTCAGGGCGCTGCCGCCGATGACGATTTTCCAGCCGCCGAAGTCGACGTTCTGCGCGGCCTTGGCATTGAGGACCATCTGCAGGATGGTCGGCACGCAATGGGAGAACGTGACCTTCTCCTTGCGCCACAATTCCACCAGGTACTCCGGGTCATAGCGACCGGGATACACCTGCTTGAGCCCGAGCATGGTCGCCACATACGGCAAGCCCCAGGCGTGTACGTGGAACATCGGGGTGATCGGCATGTAGACGTCGTTCGTGCCCAACAGACGCACGCTATCGATCGCGCCCATGATGGTCGACACCCCAATGGTGTGCAGCACCAGTTGCCGATGGGTGAAGTACACGCCCTTGGGGTTACCGGTGGTGCCGGTGGTGTAGAACGTGGTCGCGACCGAGTTTTCGTCGAAATCCTCGAAGTCGTACTGCGGGCTCGCTGCGGCCAGCAGTTGTTCGTATTCGCCGACGAGGTTCGGCAGGTCCGCGGTTTTTTCCGGCAGGTCCGTCAGCAGCAGGGTTTTGTTGACCGTCGTCAGATGCCCTTCGATGGCCTTGTAGAGACCGACGAACTCGCTGTTGACCAGCACGAAGCGGTCCTCGGCGTGGTTCATGGTGTAGAGGATCTGTTCCGGCGACAGGCGTACGTTGATGGTATGGATCACCGCACCGATCATCGGGATGGCGAACATGCATTCCAGGTAACGATGGCTGTCCCAGTCCATCACACCCACGGCATCCCCGGGCTTGACCCCGGCCGCTGTCAGCACGTTGGCCAGACGGGCCACGCGTTCGATCAGGGTCGGGTAGCTGTAGCGCAACTTGTCGCGGTAGATGATCTCGCGGGTTTTCTCATAACGGGCACCGGACATCAGCAGCCGTTTGATCAACAGCGGGTACTGGTAAGCGCCTTCGGCCGGGGGGATAACGCGAGTCTGCAACATAAGAATCCCTTTTTCTGACTGCACGGTCGTGACTGAAAGTAAGCACTGTAGTGCCCTTGATCGCCAGCCAAATCAGCCAAAGGAATGATTTGCAGAGCCGCGCAAATGCTAGCGTTGCGCCATCATTTGTAGGATTTCATGACAGGAACTGTAGGGGCTGCCGCAGCCTGCGGCAGCTCCTGCGGGATGTGTTATTGATCAATGCATCTCGGTAAAAGCCAGCTTCACGCCAATCGCAATCAGCACCGCGCCCATGGTCCGGTCGAACCAGTGCCCCATGCGCGCAAACCCGGCGCGTACGCGCTGCTGACTGAACAACATCGCCACCAGGCAAAACCAGGTTGCCGTCGCCACCGCCAGGTAAACCCCGTAACCGGCCTGTACGGCCAGTGGTGTGTGCGGGTTGATCACCACGGTGAACAACGAGAGGAAGAACAGCGTGGCTTTCGGATTGAGACCGTTGGTGACGAAACCCGAGGTGAAGGCACCACGGGCGGTGCGCTCGCCGGCTTCCTTGTGCAGACCGTCCGCCACAGGCTTGGCCGGTTGCGCGCGCAGTGCCTTGTAACCGATGTACAGCAGATAAGCGGCGGCGGCCCATTTCAAGGCATTGAACAGCACGATCGACTGGGACACGATCAGGCCGATACCCAGCAACGAATAACCCACGTGCAGGAAAATCGCCGTCCCCACACCCAGCGCGGTCCAGGTACCCGCGCGGCGACCGTGGGTAACACTCTCACGCACCACCACGGCAAAGTCCGGGCCGGGGCTGGCCACGGCCAGCAGGTGAATCAGGGCAACGGTCAAGAACTCTGTCCAGTACATGGGGGCTCCTCTGGGGGCAGATCGATCAATTAAATAATGCGGTAGCGAACTTCACACTTGTGGCGAGGAAGCTTGCTCCCGCTCGGCTGCGCAGCAGTCGTAAAACCGGATGATGCGTAATGCCTGAAAAAACCGGGTGGCCGGGTTGGGGCCGCTCCGCAGCCCAGCGGGAGCAAGCTCCCTCGCCACGGGTTTGGTGTAACCGAGGCTTTGCGTATCTATTTATTTCATCTGGTAGGCTCGGCAGATTACGCCTTCAGCTCATTGCACAAAAGGTACAGTTGATGATGAACACTCGCCGCGCCGTTTTCCTCGACCATCCTTCCCTGGACCTCGGCGACCTTGACCTCAATCCTCTGCGCAACTGTTTCAGCGATTTGCAGCTGTTCGCCCAGACCTTGCCTGATCAAGTCATCGAACACCTCAAGGGCGCCACCGTCGCCATCAGCAACAAAATTGTCATCGATGCCGCCGCCATGGCCGCCAGCCCTGATCTCAAGCTGATCCTGATCACCGCCACCGGCACCAACAATGTCGACCTCGCCGCCGCCCGCGCCCGCGGGATAACCGTGTGCAATTGCCAAGGCTACGGTACGCCATCGGTGGCGCAGCACACGATCATGTTGCTGCTCAACCTGGCCACACGCCTGGCCGATTATCAAAAAGCCGTCGACGAAGGTCGCTGGCAGCAGGCCAAACAGTTCTGTTTGCTGGATTACCCGATTGTCGAACTCGAAGGCAAAACCCTTGGCCTATTGGGCCACGGCGAATTGGGCGGCGCAGTCGCACGGCTGGCCGAAGCCTTCGGCATGCGCGTTCTGCTGGGGCAAATTCCCGGACGCCCTGCCCGGCCGGACCGACTGCCGCTGGATGAACTGTTGCCACAGGTCGATGCCCTGACCTTGCACTGCCCACTCAACGAACATACCCGCCACTTCATCGGTGCCCGTGAACTGGCCTCGATGAAGCCCGGTGCATTTGTGGTCAACACCGCACGCGGTGGTCTGATCGACGAACAGGCGCTGGCCGACGCCCTGCGCAACGGGCATCTGGGCGGCGCCGCCACGGACGTGCTGAGCGTCGAGCCACCCATCAATGGCAATCCGCTGCTGGCCCACGATATTCCGCGCCTGATCGTCACCCCGCACAACGCCTGGGGCAGTCGCGAAGCGCGCCAGCGAATCGTTGGCCAAGTGACCGAAAACGCACTGGGATACTTCAGCGGTAAGGCGCTGCGGGTCGTCAGTTGATAAACTGCGGCACTTTTATTCACAGGAGCAGTTATGGATCCGCGCAGTGAAGTACTGCTTCGTCAGGCCGAGTTATTCCAGGGTTCGGTGTTGTTGGCCGGTTTGCCCGCCGACGACTTGCTGGGCCGTCTGCCCGACGCTCACGGCTGGTGCTGGCACGCTGGCGATCAGGCCGCGCTGGACGCGCGCTTCGCCGAGCGCAGCCACTTTGGCGTGAATGCGCCTGAGCGCGCGTTCGATACCGCCGTGGTGTTTTTGCCCAAGGCCAAGGACCTGACCGATTACATCCTCAATGCCCTCGCCTCGCGGCTGGCCGGCCGCGAACTGTACCTGGTCGGCGAGAAAAAAAGCGGCATCGAAGGCGCCGCCAAACAACTCAACCCGTTCGGCAAGCCACGCAAGCTCGACAGCGCGCGCCACTGCCAGCTCTGGCTGGTCACCGTGGCCAACGCGCCTGAAGCCAAACCGCTGGAAAGCCTGGCGCAGACTTACGAACTGCCACTGGCCGAAGGCCCGCTGAAGGTCATCAGCCTGCCGGGAGTGTTCAGCCATGGTCGCCTGGATCGCGGCAGCGCGCTGCTGCTGGAAC
The DNA here is from genome assembly GCF_019947515.1 of Pseudomonas sp. A-B-19. Taxonomy (NCBI): domain Bacteria; kingdom Pseudomonadati; phylum Pseudomonadota; class Gammaproteobacteria; order Pseudomonadales; family Pseudomonadaceae; genus Pseudomonas; species Pseudomonas sp. A-B-19. The sequence continues at coordinate 69,039 of NZ_JAGYGN010000027.1, read as the reverse complement.
ATCTGGACAAACTGCCCGGCGGTCACCTGCTGGACTTCGGTTGCGGTGCAGGAGTCTTGGGCGCGGCGGTGAAACGTCGTTACCCGCACAATCAGGTCACTTTGCTGGATGTGGATGCTTTTGCCGCTGCCAGCAGTCGCCTGACCCTGGCGGCCAATGGTCTGGAAGCCGAAGTGATTACCGGTGACGGCATCGACACCGCACCGATGGGTTTGAGTGCGATTCTGAGCAATCCGCCGTTCCATGTCGGGGTGCACACCGACTATTTCGCGACGGAGAATTTGCTGCGAAAAGCAGCCAAACATCTGAAAAACGGTGGCGAACTTCGCTTGGTAGCGAACAGCTTCCTGAAGTACCAGCCATTGATCGAGGAGCACCTTGGCACCTGCACGATCAAGGCAGAAGGCCAGGGTTTTCGCATCTACCGGGCCAAACGCGGCTAAGGCTTTTTTTGAAAAAGAAGGCTTGCCGAATGGATTTTGCCTAGGCAGAATCCGCTCCGTCCTAGGGGAGTAGTCTCCCACGAGCGCCACGCTCGTCCGGCATGCGTCAACATACTTGGTCAAAAGACCATGGCGCATGCGACCCAAGCATCCACATCAGATGGATCGCAGGGTTTGACAAGACCTATGACACGAACACCTTACCCGGGGCGGGAAGGCTGTACGTGTCATAGCCGTGTCGACCCGCCCCTTAGGAAAACCCCTGATGCTGGATTCACTACTCGTACCTACCGCAATCGTTGCCTTGGCCGAAATCGGCGACAAGACGCAACTGCTCGCGCTCATTCTCGCTGCCCGCTTCCGCAAGCCCTGGCCGATCATCGCCGGTATCGTCGCCGCGACCCTGGCCAACCACGCTGCAGCCGGTGCGATAGGCGCCTGGGTCGGCAGTTTCTTCTCGGATACGATGCTGCACTGGATCCTCGCCGCAAGCTTCGCCGCGACTGCCTTGTGGACCCTGGTGCCGGACAAGATGGATGACGACGAAGCCAGCACCGCCCGCAAGTTCGGGCCGTTCCTGACCACGCTGATCGCGTTCTTCCTGGCGGAAATCGGCGACAAGACGCAGATCGCGACCGTGATGCTGGCTGCGCAATATCCGGAGTTGTGGCTGGTGATCATCGGCACCACCCTCGGCATGTTGATTGCCAACGTACCGGTGGTTCTGGCGGGCAACTTCGCCGCAGACAAGCTGCCATTGACCCTGATCCGTCGACTGGCGGCGTCGGCGTTCTTCGTCCTGGCGATTGTCGCGGTGTACAAGGCGATGCAGAGCAGCGGGTGGGTTTGACGGTTTAGGTCGATAGACCGAGTTTTCGTTCATCGCGAGCAAGCTCGCTCCCACAGGGTTCGGTGTCGAGCACAAAACCAATGTGGGAGCGGGCTTGCTCCGGGCGGCGTTCCGACGATGGCGGTAGCGGCTTCACCACATAGATATCAGGACTTCCTGGCCTGCTCATACAGCGGCATGACCTTCGGAATCGCCGCCTGCAACGCCGCAATACGACTCGACGACGCAGGGTGAGTGCTCATGAACTCCGGTGGCGCACCTTCCGACACCTTGCTCATTTTGTTCCACAGGGTAATTGCGGCATTCGGGTTGTAGCCGGCGCGGGCCGCCAATTCCAGGCCAATCAGGTCCGCTTCGTTTTCATTGGCGCGACTGTTGGGCAAGGTCATGCCGTAGTTGGCCACGGTATCGGCCAGGGCCATGGTGTCCTGCCCCAATCCCAACAAGGCACCGGCGCCCTGCTTGGCCATTTCGATGCCGTAAGCCTTGGACATCGCTTCACGACCGTGCTCACGCAGGGCGTGGGCGATTTCATGGCCCATGATCGCGGCGATTTCATCGTCAGTCAGATTCAGCCTGTCGATCAGGCCGGTGTAAAAGATGATCTTGCCGCCAGGGCCGCAATTGGCATTGAGCTCATCGCTCTTGATCAGGTTGACTTCCCACTTCCACTGAGCCGCGTCCGGACGAAACGTCGGCGTCTGGGCAATCAGCCGGTCGGCAATCAGCTGAACCCGCCGGGCTTCATTACTGCTCTTGTCCAGCACACCTTTGCTCGATGCCTCGCCCACTGTCTTCTGATAGGACTGAGCGTACATCTGGTCGACCTCTTGCGAGGACAACATGCTGAACATGTACTGCTTGCGCTCAATGCCCACGGCACCGCCGCTGGTGGTATTGACCGACTGACAACCGCTGAGCAGCAGCGCTGCGCCCAGTGCACTGACAACCAAAATCTTGCTCATCAAAAAATTCCCTGAAAACATGCCGCGTATCCTAGGCGTGGAAAAGTAGCGACGCCAGATCCAATGGACGTAAGACGCACAATTCAGACAAAACTCTCATCGCCGTAGAAAAAATTCACATACGGCGACAGGAAACAGCAGCGGCACTGATCAATCAGTTGCGGGTCTGATCCGAAGCCCCCATCGCGAGCAAGCTCGCTCCCACATTGGATCTATGGCGTACACAAAACCCCTGGGAACGAGCTTGCTCGCGATGGGGCCGGTTCAGCCGCCCAATAACTCAACCCGGAGTGAGACACTCCGGACCATTGAGCTTCGGATCATTGACCATGTTGGCCAGCACCCGCTCGCGCAATGCGGCAGGCTCACTGGCCAGCAATGCTTGCAAAGCATGTAATGGCGTCTCGGGATCCAGCCACGCGGCCTGCCCCGCCTCATCCAGAATCAACGGCCGTCGCTGGCTCGCCGCCGGCTGGGTAATCACCGCGGTACTCAGCCACACTTGCTCCTGCACCGGATACGCCTCCCAGATCGCCGCAAAGAACAATGACGAGCCCTCCCCCGGTGTCAGCCAGTACGGGCGCTTGCGCGTCGTGCCGCGCCACTCGTAGAAACCGTTGGCCGGCAACAGGCAGCGGCGCAAGCGCAGGGCTTCGCGGAACATCGGTTGTTCGGCCACGGTTTCGGCGCGGGCATGAGCCGGGGTGCGAGACAGATCGGTCAGCCAGGGTGGCGTCAGGCCCCAGCGGGCGCGGGCCAGCGTGCGCTGGCCGTCAGGCCCGGCCCGCAGCATCAACACCGAATCATTGGGGGAAATGTTCCACTGCGCCTGCTGGTCGGAGGGAAAACCGGGCAGCGCCGCGAAGGCGGGGTTCCAGCGAAACAGGGCATAACGTCCACACATGGGGCAACACAGCTCTTGATCAAACGAACGCCAGCCTAACAGACCAGCGTGCCGGGAAAACTGTCCGGCTCATCGCCGGACAGCGGCAATGCGGCATTGTACGCAGTGATCAGCTCACGGGCGTATGCAGCCTGGTCGTTCTCGACCGACAGCCCGAGCAAGCCATAGATCGGCAACTCCCCGGAGCCGCCGAGCAAATCACGGCCCACCAGATGCGCCTCGATACCCTCGCTGGCGAGCATGCCTTGCAGCAACTCGCCTTCCATCAGGTTCTCCGGATCATAGATGCGCTGCATACACGCTCCTCACTCGTTTTCACTGAACACTTCGAGATGCCATTCCCCTTCATGAACCTGTAACACGAAGGTTATCGGCCGGCAGCACACCTGGCAGTCTTCAATATAGGTCTGATCGCCACCGGACAAATCCAGCGTCGTCTCGACTTCTTCACCACAATACGGACATTCATACTGCGCAGTTTCCAGCATCGCGGTCTCCCAGGTGACTTGTGCGTATAATCGCCGGTCTATTTGCAGGGCTATTTTTGTCTGGCTTCTTTTTCAGACCGTGCCCCACCGTTTTTTTCGATTAAAACCTTTACTTACCCTAGCCGTTTCCAACAAGAGAGCATGATGGGCGAATTCGATGCCATCCGACCTTACGACGACAGCGAAGTCCCGGCAGTGCTGGCACGACTGCTCGGCGACAAGGCGTTTCTAGATATCCTCACCCACTTCCGCTTCCCGCGTTTCGCCGGCGCTTTAGGCTGGGCACTCAAACCTCTTATAGCCCATCGGTTGCGCCGTGAGTTTGCCGGCATTACCTCCGTGGCCACGTTACAGGACAAAGTCGAGGTTTACGTCGACCACACCATCGAACGCGCCACCGACGGTGTCACTTATACCGGGGTGGAGCAATTCAAGTCCGGCAATGCCTACCTGTTTATCGCCAACCACCGCGATATCGTGATGGACCCGGCCTTCGTCAACTATGCCGTGTACCACGCCGGCCTGCCGACCCCGCGCATCGCCATTGGCGACAACCTGCTGCAAAAGCCTTTCGTCAGCGACCTGATGCGCCTGAACAAGAGCTTCATCGTGCACCGCTCGATCAGCGGACGCCGGGAGAAAATGGCGGCTTATCAACTGTTGTCGGCGTACATCAACCATTCGATCCGCAACGATTGCGCCTCGATCTGGATCGCCCAGGCCGAAGGACGCGCCAAGGACGGTGACGACCGTACCGAATCGGCGATCCTCAAGATGTTCCACATGAGCCGCAAGGACGAGCCGTTCGGCGAAGTCATCCAGTCGCTGAACCTGACCCCGGTGTCGATCAGCTACGAGTACGACCCGTGCGACCAGGCCAAGGCCCGCGAGCTTTACATCCGCGCCACCACCGGCAGCTACACCAAGGTGCCGGGCGAGGATGACGTAAGCATCGCCAAGGGCATCACCGGCTACAAGGGCCGGGTGCATGTGAACTTTGCCGCGCCGATCACCGAACTGTTCGAAGACACCAAGCAATTGGCGGTCGAGATGGACAGGCAAATCCTCAGCGGCTATCGCTTGTTCCCGGTGCACTACCTGGCGTACGCGCAGTGGAAAGACGCCGATCCGCAGTTGCAGGTGCCAAAAGCCGCCGAAGTGTTCGCTGCCGAGGAACTGGCCAAGGCCCAGGAAGAATGGCAACGCCGCCTGGACGCCTGCCCTGAAGAGCATCGTCCGTTCCTGGTGCTGCAATATGCGACGCCGGTGCGCAATCAGTACCGGGTGAAGGCAGGGTTGGCGCTGTAAGCGGTTGCGGCTGGATACAAAAAACGGCGCTTTTTGTGGCGAGGGGGCTTGCCCCCTCGCCACAGGTTTTACTTCAGCCTCAGACCTGAGTGCTGATCCAGGAAACCAGCAGCGCCATCCCCATGCAGGCAAAACCGAAGATGTAGAAAAACCGGTTCTTGCGCAAGGTCGCCCAGTCCAGCGTGGGCTCTACGTTGGGGCTGCTCTGGCGCTGTGACTGAAGGCTGGCCATCGCGCGCATTTCACGACGACGGGTGGCGTGCAGCAGCCAGCCGCCCGGGAAGGCAAAGAGCAAGGCCAGCAGATTGATCAATTTGGCGGGATGGGCGGTAAACAGCGTCATCAAGTGCAGCGACATCACAAACCTCAAGTCAAACAAGTGGCAGGTGCCGGACCGGCGACCGCGGCGCGGATTCTACCGAAAGCCTGCGCGCCTGCCCCCTGTTTCCGACAAATAACAAAGCAATTGATCAGTGGCTGTCCTGCGTCACGGCTTCGTCATCTGTATCGGCGATCATGCGCGCCTCGAAACCGACAGGGACCACGTCATGCTCCACGCCGAAAACCAGGATCGTCTTTACCTCATCACCCCCAGCGAAGAACAACAAGCCCTCGTCGGCAGCCTCGCTTTCAACGTTCAGGACCGCCATTGGCTGGTGTATTGCGCCCTGGGCGGGCATCAACATGCGGATTTGCCGGAAACGGATTTGCTGACAGGCGTGAGTGTGCTGGATTTTTACTCGCAGGCGGCGTGACACCCCCGATCTCCTGTGGGAGCGAGCCTGCTCGCGATGGACTTGAAGACGCCGCGGGGTACCAGATTCCCCGCGTAATCGTTAACCACAATCGCGAGCAAGCTCGCTCCTACAGGGGCTCGCATTACTCGCCGAGAATCTGCCCCACGGTCGGGTCCTTGAACAGGCGGGTCAACGCATCGCTCAGCACATCGCTGACCAGCTTGGTGTTGGTTTCCTGGTTCGGCGCCATACCGAAACGCTGGTCCAGAGACGAACCATAACGGCCGCTGTAGCGACGGTTGGCGTTCTGTACATCGGAGCGGAATGTCGCACCGATGGTAGCCTCGGTCACGTACAGACCTTCCTTGGGCGATTGGTACTTCAATTCCGTCAGGGTCACGGTCAGTTGCGGTGCATTCATGGCGTTGTTCGTCGGGGTAAAGCCCAACAGACGCACGGCGGCTTCAGCCTGGGCCTGCAGCTTCGGCAGGATCTGCGCGCCCTGCACGGTGATCGCACTGGTCTCCGGGTACAGGCCACCACGGGTGCCCAGTGTCGGCGACGGGCGACCATCCACTACACGTACCACGACAGGCTGGCCATGGCCGACCGGGGCCAACTGGGCGGTCAGCTTCGGTTCCGGGCTCAGTTGTTGCGGGCTGTGGGCGCAGCCAACCAGGGTCAAGCTGGTCACAGTGATCAAACCGAACAACAGGCGTTGCAACATGCTCTTCTCTCCAGAATCAGGCACAAACAGGCCGGCAGTATAGCGGTGCGCCACTGAGGCGGACCAGCACCTCACAATGTTTGATGAAATCTCTGACACCCCCCAGAGGGATGCGGTTCCTGTCACACAGGTGTCACCACTCATACACTTGCACGTAATGACCTGAAGGTAACCTTATCGGCAGTCACCCACACGGTACTTCACCATGCGCCACCTGATCTCTCTGTTCGCGCCACGCCCACTGCATCGCTGCTTCGCCCTGCTCGACCGCAATGGCCACTGCCAGGCCTTCAAGCAATGCAGCCTCCAGCCCATGGGCGATGGCTGGGTTGAAATCGAAGAGATCCGCCTGAACTGGCTGAATCAGCCCCTGCCGGCCGGCGCCCGCATCGCTTCGCAACAGCAACAGCCGCGTTCACGTGCGCAGCAACTGCTGACGACCTGACCAAACACCTAATAAAAGTCATTAAACACGACCATTTCCCTACGTTTCTTAGATACAATCTCCCCCCGATTATAAGGACGTCTCCTGATCGGGCCTCGCAGCATCGTCAATGCGCTTGTATTGACACCCCGCACCGCCCACAGAGAGCCGCCCACACAGATCGAGTGAAGCTGGCGCGCTTGCTGTTTTGTTGAGCAAAACCTCCACCTTTCTCGAATCTGCAGAGCTGTCATTACGCTCGGTCACTGAGCTGTCTGCCCGTTTTGCCTGCCTTGTATCCCTTGGCGGCAATTTCATCCGGGCACGGTGCCAGGCTGGGACAGCCCTTTTTGAGGTTCACGTCTTCAAAAGAGCGTGAAAAAAACGGGTTTTCACAACTTCACAAGAGTGTGGCGAGCAAATGAATAGTTTTGCGTCTGAACATGCACCATTAGTGTCTACAACAGCCCAACGACACAGGACCGAGTACTCCTCGAAAACCGGAGCCTGAAGCCTGTCCGTTACGGATTTGGTTGCACAAACGGATGTATCGACCATAAGTCGAATTGCCTCCCGCGCGCTGAAATGAGTTCATATGGCTCATAGGCCCGGCAGGTAGCGTCCGTCGAAGTTGCGATAAATTACGAAGATTCGGACATGGCGATCCTGCCATGGGTACCTGGGGCAACACTGACACGCCCCGTCACTCCTGGCAGCCATGCCGACAATTTGGTGCTGCAGATTTTGGAGACGCGTTAAATGGCGCATAACGAAGCAGTCGACGTAGTACTGGTTGGGGCCGGCATCATGAGTGCCACCCTGGCGGTACTGCTCAAAGAGCTCGACCCCGCGATCAAGCTGGAAGTCGTCGAGCTGATGGATTCCGGTGCCGCGGAGAGTTCCAATCCGTGGAACAACGCCGGTACCGGTCACGCCGGGCTGTGCGAGCTCAACTACACGCCGCAGGCCGCCGATGGCACCGTCGACATCAAGAAAGCCGTGCACATCAACACCCAGTTCGAGGTGTCGAAGCAGTTCTGGTCGTACCTGACCAAAAAAGGCACGTTCGGCTCGTGCAAATCGTTTATCAGCCCGGTGCCACACCTGAGTTTCGTGCAGGGCGACAGCGGCGTGTCCTTCCTCAAGGAGCGCTTCAAGGTGCTGAGCAAGCACCACGCCTTCGCCGACATGGAATACACCGAAGACAAGGCCAGGATGGCCGAGTGGATGCCGCTGATGATGCCTGGCCGCGATCCTGGCGAAACCCTCGCCGCGACCCGCGTGATCAATGGCACCGACGTCAACTTCGGCGCCCTGACCAACCAGTTGCTCAAGCACCTGACCAGCGCGCCTGATGCCCAGGTCAAGTACTGCAAGCGCGTGACCGGTCTCAAGCGCAGCAACGGTGGCTGGACCGTCAGCATCAAGGACGTCAACAGCGGCAACACCCGTGAAGTCGATGCCAAATTCGTCTTCCTCGGCGCTGGTGGCGCGGCACTGCCGCTGCTGCAAGCCTCTGGTATCGAAGAGAGCAAAGGTTTCGGCGGCTTCCCGATCAGCGGCCAGTGGCTGCGTTGCGACAACCCGGAAGTGGTCAAGCACCACCAGGCCAAGGTCTACAGCCAGGCTGCCGTGGGTTCGCCGCCAATGTCCGTGCCGCACCTGGACACCCGCGTAGTCGACGGCAAGAAGTCCCTGCTGTTCGGACCGTACGCCGGCTTTACCACCAAGTTCCTCAAGCATGGTTCCTTCATGGACCTGCCGATGTCGGTTCGTGCCGGCAACATCGGGCCGATGCTGTCCGTGGCAAAAAACAACATGGACCTGACCAAGTACCTGGTCAGCGAAGTGATGCAGTCGATGGAGCAGCGCCTGGAATCCCTGCGTCGCTTCTACCCGCTGGCGAAAGCCGAAGACTGGCGCCTGGAAGTGGCCGGCCAACGGGTGCAAATCATCAAGAAAGACCCGAAAAAAGGCGGCATCCTGCAATTCGGTACCGAACTGGTCGCGGCCAAGGACGGCTCCCTGGCGGCACTGCTCGGCGCTTCGCCAGGTGCCTCGGTGACCGTTTCGATCATGCTTGAGCTGATCGAAAAATGCTTCCCGGACAAAGCCAGGGGCGAATGGGCCACCAAGCTGGCCGAAATCTTCCCGGCCCGGGAAAAGGTTCTGGAAACCGACGCTGCGCTGTATCGCAAGATCAATGCGCACAACAACGTTGCCCTGGAACTGGTTGAAGCCAGTAACGAGACCGAAAGCTACGCTTGATTCGGCCTTATGAAAAACGCCCCGTTCTCACTGAGAGCGGGGCGTTTTTTTGTGCCTTTAAAAGATCGCAGCCTCGCTACGCTCGACAGCTCCTACAGGTAGAGCGAACCATTTGTAGGAGCTGTCGAGCGTAGCGAGGCTGCGATCTCTTGATTTTAACCGCGAGCCTTGTTGATCAGCTCGATGTACTCGGCGGCATTACGCTGATCCTTGATCAGGGCAACGAAGTCATTGCCGTGCTCATCCTTGCCATTCACGTCGTAACCCGCTTCGACGAAGAACGTCAGGAAACGCTCGAAATCGTCGATGCGCAGGCCACGGTAGGCCTTGACCAGTTTGTGCAGGGACGGAGAAGTCGCGTCGACCGGTTCGAAATCGAGGAACAACTTGATCTGCTCATCGCCGATCTCGTCACCAATCACTTGTTTTTTATCTTTACGCATTGCCGACTCCAGCTCGCAGACATTACACGGGGCGGGCAGTTTACCCCTGCGCAGGCACAGGGCTCAACGCGCACGAGCGCTGCCGGTGTGCAGATCGGCCCAGACATGGCCATTGGCGTAGCTGAGAAACTGGCAATACACCGTGTCGTTGCGCAGCAAATCGATCACCACTCGGTATTGAGCGAGCGGGTAATAGAGGGTCAAGGTTTTGCTCTTATCGTCGTAGACCGGCTTCTTCAGGCTTTTGCTTTCGCCATCGAAATTGACAAGTACCTGACTGATGGTCGCGCCCTTGCTCAAGGATTTGCCCTTGAGACGAATCATTAAAGGCGACGTGACCGGAATCGGTTGTTGATTGGATTGACGCTGGGCACCGACCACCACTGAATAATCGGTGACCTGCATCAGTTGCTGCTGCTCGGGATCGGCATCGCGCAGAGCGAGATCATCCGGCGGCAGAAATTGACTGTGCATGGGGGCCGCGGCCAGGGGCAGGCTGAAGGTCAGCAACAGGGCGGCGCAGCAGCGGATCAAACGGCTCATGACAGGCTCCGGAGGGCGGGGCCGGGCACTCTATCACGCCCCTGTAGGAGCGAGCTTGCTCGCGATGGGCGTGAACGATAACGCGTGCTGTCTGGAAGCATGCGTCGCCTTCAAGTTCATCGCGAGCAAGCTCGCTCCTACAGAAGGCATGTATCAATCGAACTGCGCGCGCATCCAGGCCTGATACTCGGCCACACCAGGTTCGCCTTCACGCGGCGCCCAGTGAGCCAGCTCACCTTCGCCGACCGGACGATAGGGACCCGCCTTGCACTCGAACATCAGGCTGTCGGCTTCGAGCACCACCAGGCCATGGAACACGCCCGTAGGCAGGTCCACGCCAACACAGTCGCCACCGGCCTGAAGCACGGTCTTGCTCAGCACCGTACCGGACTCATCGAAGATCAACACGCCCAGCCGCCCCTTGAGGACCAACAGGGTTTCGGCCTTGTTGTCGCCCAAATGCCGGTGAGGCGGGATATACGTGGACGGCTGCAACCCCACCGCCATGCGATGGCAAGCGTCTTCCATCTGATGGAAGTTGTGATGCTGGCGCCCACGAGGATTGGCCGCGGCTTTCCCGGCCAGCTCGGCGAACAAGGTCTGATCCAGAAAGCGAGGCGTATCCATGTCTTACATTCCTTTAACGGCGAAAATCCCGTTGGCGTTACGCCAGTAGCCTTTGTAGTCCATGCCGTAGCCGAAGATGTAGCGGTCGATGCACGGCAGACCGACGAAATCGGCCTTGAGGTCCGGACGGGCCTTACGGTCGTGGTCTTTGTCAATCAACACAGCGGTATGCACTTTACGTGCGCCAGCGTGTTTGCAGAAGTCGATGATCGCGCCCAGGGTGTGACCTTCGTCGAGGATGTCGTCGATGATCAGCACATCACGGTCGATGAAGGACACTTCGGGCTTGGCTTTCCAGAACAGGTCACCGCCGCTGGTTTCGTTGCGATAGCGGGTGGCGTGCAGGTAGGACGCTTCCAGCGGGAAGTGCAGGTAGGTGAGCAGCTTGCCGGAGAAAATCAGCCCGCCGTTCATCACGCAGAACACCACCGGATTGCTGTCCGCCAGTTGATCGTTGATTTGTGCACCGACGCGAGCGATGGCCGCCTCGACTTCAGCTTCGGTGTACAGGCAGTCAGCCTCTCGCATGATTTGACGGATATGCTCGAGATCAGCGGACATGGCGCTCTCCAGGGGGGTTGAGGGGAGGGACGGATTCGGAAAAGCGGGCAAAGGTACGCATCAAGCGAGGCCAGATCAAGCCTTTGTGGACTAACGTACTGCATGTCTATAGGACAACACCCTCGGATAGATTAATCTAGACCGGTTTTTTTGCCCGCCGCCGGAGCCTTTCACCATGCCCATCCATGAGATCCGCCACCCGCTGATTCGTCATAAACTTGGCCTTATGCGCCGCGCAGACATCAGCACGAAGAATTTCCGCGAGCTCGCTCAGGAAGTCGGCGCCCTGCTGACCTATGAAGCCACCAAAGACCTGCCGCTGGAAGCCTACGATATCGAAGGCTGGTGCGGCACCGTATCGGTCGAGAAAATCGCCGGCAAGAAAATCACCGTGGTGCCAATCCTGCGTGCCGGCATCGGCATGCTCGAAGGCGTACTCAGCCTGATCCCGGGTGCCAAAGTCAGTGCCGTCGGCGTGGCCCGTAACGAGAAAACCCTCGAAGCCCACACCTACCTGGAAAAACTGGTACCGGAAATCGACGAACGCCTGGCCATGATCATTGACCCGATGCTCGCCACCGGCGGCTCGATGGTTGCCACCATCGACCTGCTGAAAAAAGCCGGCTGCAAGGACATCCGCGCCATGGTGCTGGTCGCCGCGCCAGAAGGCATCGCCGCCGTTGAGAAAGCTCACCCGGACGTGATCATCTACACCGCTTCCATCGATCAGAAACTGAACGAACACGGCTACATCATCCCAGGGCTTGGCGATGCCGGTGACAAGATCTTCGGCACCAAGCAGAAGGACGCGTGAGCATGCAACAAGAGTTCAACGATCCGCTCTGGCGCACGGTGCTGTCCGGCGCACAGATGCTGTTCGTGGCCTTCGGCGCCCTGGTGTTGATGCCGCTGATCACCGGCCTTGACCCGAACGTGGCGCTGTTCACGGCCGGCCTGGGGACGATCCTGTTCCAGATCGTCACCGGGCGTCAGGTGCCGGTGTTCCTGGCATCGAGCTTTGCCTTCATCACCCCGATCATTCTCGCCAAGGGCCAGTTCGGCCTCGCCGCGACCATGGGCGGTGTGATGGCCGCGGGTTTCGTCTACACCTTCCTCGGCTTCGCGGTGAAGATCAAAGGCACTGGTTTCATCGACCGCCTGCTGCCGCCGGTAGTGATCGGACCGGTGATCATCTCGATTGGCCTGGCCATGGCGCCGATTGCCGCCAACATGGCCATGGGCAAGGCCGGCGACGGCAGTGAATTGATTCATTACCAGACGGCGATGATGATCTCGATGCCCGCACTGCTGACCACGCTGATCGTCGCGGTTTTCGGCAAGGGCATCTTCCGCCTGGTGCCGATCATCTCTGGCGTGCTGGTCGGTTTTGCCATGGCGTTCTATTTCGGCGTGGTCGATACCGCGAAGATTGCAGCGGCACCATGGTTCGCCATCCCGAACTTCACCGCGCCGGAATTCAACTGGCAGGCGATCCTGTTCATCGTTCCGGTGGCCCTGGCTCCGGCCATCGAACACATCGGCGGCGTGATTGCCGTGGGCAGCGTGACCGGTCGCGATTACCTGAAAAAACCTGGCCTGCACCGCACCCTGCTCGGCGACGGCATTGCCACCACGGCGGCCGGTCTGTTCGGTGGCCCGCCCAACACCACCTACGCCGAAGTGACTGGCGCAGTCATGCTGACCAAGAACTACAACCCGAAAATCATGACCTGGGCGGCGATCTTCGCCATCAGCCTGGCGTTTATCGGCAAGTTCGGTGCACTGCTGCAAAGCATTCCGGTACCGGTGATGGGCGGGATTCTCTGCCTGTTGTTCGGTTCGATCGCGGCAGTGGGGATGAACACGCTGATTCGCCACAAGATCGATCTGGCCGAGGCGCGCAATCTGGTGATTGTTTCGGTGACCCTGGTGTTCGGGATCGGTGGCGTGCTGATCGGCACCGGCACCGGGCCGGACGATTTCGGCCTCAAGGGCATCGCGCTGTGCGCGGTGGTGGCGATTGGCTTGAACCTGATCCTGCCGGGCAATGACAGCTGGAAGCACAAGAAAGCGCAGGAACCGCTGATCTAGGTTCTGAATCTTTATCGCGGCTGATGATGCCTTCGCCGGCAAGCCGGCTCCTACAGATGGACGCAAAAACTGTAGGAGCCGGCTTGCCGGCGAAGCTTTTAAAGCGCCAACGGCGCGCGCTCGCACAAAGCACTCAGCGCCCGCGCCCAATGCGGGTCATCGTTGAGGCACGGCACCAGCACCAGGTCTTCTCCTCCCGCTGCGCGGAATTGCTCCTTGCCGCGATCACCAATCTCTTCCAGTGTCTCGATGCAATCGGCAACGAACGCCGGGCACATCACCAGAATCTTTTTCACGCCGCTTTTGGCCAACTCATCGAGACGCGCTTCGGTGTAGGGTTCGATCCATTTGGCGCGCCCCAGACGCGACTGGAACGACACCGACCACTTGCCCTCCGGCAGCCCCATACGCTTGGCAAACTCTGCCGCCGTACGCAGGCACTGGCCGCGATAACAGGTGGCGACCACTTCCGGCGGCGCACCGGCGCAGCAATCACCACCACCCTCGAAGCTGTGACCAGGGTTGAGCTTCTTCAGATGCCGTTCCGGCAAGCCGTGAAAGCTCATCAGCAAATGATCGAAATCCTGCTCCAGGTAGGGCCTGGTCGTGGCCACCAGCGCATCGAGGTATTCCGGTTGGTCGTAGAACGGTTGCAGCACCGACAGCTGCACGTCGAGGTTCTTCTCGCGCACTACGCGTTTGGCTTCCTCGATGACCGTGGTGGTGGTGCTGTCGGCGAACTGTGGATATAGCGGCGCCAGCGTGATTCGCTTGTGCCCCGCCCCAGCCATGCGAACCAGTGTCGATTCGATCGAAGGCTCGCCGTAACGCATGGCCAGTTCGACCGGACCGTGGTGCCACTGGGCGGTCATGGCTTGCTGCAGGCGACGGCTGAGCACCACCAGCGGCGAGCCCTCGTCCCACCAGATCGAGGCATAAGCATGGGCCGACTGCTCGGGACGCTTGATCAGGATCAGCGACACCAGCAATCGTCGAACCGGCCATGGCAGGTCGATCACGTACGGGTCCATCAGAAATTGATTGAGGTAGCTGCGCACATCCGCCACCGAAGTGGAGGCAGGTGAGCCCAGGTTGACCAGAAGCAATGCGTGATCGGTCATGCAACGTCCTATTTCAAAGGCGACCGGACAGATCGTCCAGAGCCGCGCGCAAATCCGTGAACTGAAAAGTGAAACCAGCCTGTAACAAACGCACCGGGGTGGCGCGCTGGCCCCCCAGCAACAGCAAGGACAACTCGCCCAACCCCACCTTCAATGCGAAGGCCGGCATCGGCATGAACGCCGGGCGATGCAGCACGTCGCCCAGCGCCTTGGCAAACTCGCGGTTGCGCACCGGTTTGGGCGCGCACGCATTATAGGGACCGCTGGCCTCGTTGCGATGCAGAAGAAAATCAATCAGGGCGATTTGATCGTCGATATGAATCCACGGCATCCACTGCCGGCCGTTACCGATCGGCCCTCCCAGACCCAGTTTGAACGGCAGTAACAGCCGCGACAAAAAGCCCCCCTCCGCCGACAGCACCAACCCGGTACGGATATGAATGACGCGAATGCCCATCGCTTCGGCCCGCTGTGCAGTCTCCTCCCAGGCGATGCATAACTGGCTGGCGAAGTCTTCACTGATCGGCCCTGAGTCCTCGGTCAGTTCACGCTCGCCGCCGTCGCCATACCAGCCGACAGCCGAACCGGAAATCAGGACCCGGGGTTTCTGCTCGCGACTTTCGAGCCACGCCAGCAGGGTTTCGGTGAGCGTGATGCGACTGCTCCACAACAAGGCTTTTCGCTTGTGCGTCCAGGGTCGGTCGGCAATCGGCGCTCCGGCAAGATTGATGATCGCATCCACCGGCTCCTGCCCCAGATCCTCCAGCCGGGCAATTCCACGTACTTGGGCACCACATATTTTCGCGACTTTTTCAGGCTGACGACTCCAGACTGTCAGGCGATATCCTTGAGTCGACCAGTGCCGGCAAAGCTGACGTCCTATCAAACCAGTACCGCCGGTCAGCAATATGTGCATGACTTCTTCCTCGCGTGGCGTTTTACCCTGTCCATTAGTCTATTTTTATAAGCAGGGATCTTTGGTATCGAGCAGGTTCTGTGTTTAACAATAGGCCAAGCTCTCAGAACAAGAACGCTAAAAGTTATACCAAAAAACATTATTGTACAGGTTTGAGCCCCGGCGTAGTCTGTACAGAAAGGTAAACGAGGCCCCTATGACTGTACCTATCGCAATCATTGGCACCGGCATTGCCGGACTCTCCGCCGCCCAGGCTCTGACCGACCTCGGGCATGTGGTTCAATTATTCGATAAAAGCCGCGGCAGTGGCGGGCGCATGTCGAGCAAGCGCAGCGATGCGGGGGCGCTGGACATGGGTGCGCAATATTTCACCGCACGTGACCGGCGCTTTGTCACCGAAGTCCAGCGTTGGCAAGCCGAGGGTTGGGTCGCCGAGTGGACACCGCAGCTGTACACCTATCATGGCGGCCAGCTTAACCTGTCGCCGGACGAGCAGACCCGCTGGGTCGGCACGCCGCGTATGAGTGCCATCACCCGCGCCCTGCTCGGTGACCTTGAAGTGCATTTCGCCTGCCGTATCACCGAGGTCTATCGCGGTGAAGAGCACTGGCACCTGCAGGACGCCGAGGGCTTCACCCACGGACCGTTCAGCCACGTGGTCATCGCCACGCCGGCCCCACAAGCCACGGCTCTGCTGGCAACAGCGCCGAAACTCGCGGGTGCCGCCGCCGGGGTGAAAATGGACCCGACCTGGGCCATCGCCCTGGCCTTCGAAACGCCGCTGGAAACGCCCATGGAAGGCTGCTTCGTCCAGGACAGCCCACTCGACTGGCTGGCCCGCAACCGCAGCAAACCCGGGCGCGACAACACCCTCGACACCTGGGTGCTACACGCCACCAGCGCCTGGAGTCGCCAGCACATTGACCTGCCCAAGGAAGCCGTGATCGAACAGCTGCATGGCGCCTTCGCCGAACTGCTGCACGATTCCATGCCCGCACCGACCTTCAGCCTCGCCCACCGCTGGCTCTACGCCCGCCCCGCCAGCAGTAAAGAGTGGGGCACCCTGGCCGATGCCGACCTGGGGCTGTACGCCTGTGGCGACTGGTGCCTGTCCGGGCGTGTCGAAGGGGCCTGGCTCAGCGGTCAGGAAGCCGCGCGCCGTTTGCATGCGCACCTGCAATGATCGCAGGAGCCTTCGATAGCTCCTGCAGGGGCATTGCACCACCAAAAACCTGTACATAAAATTTGACTTGTACAACTTCGAATCTATGATGAAGTTATCTTGTACAGACCAATTTTTTTGTACAGGTTCAGATTCGAGGTGCTCCGATGCTTCACGCCCCCGCCAAACCGAAAATCGCCATCAGCGCCTGCCTGATACACCCGAACTTGCCGGTGGAGGAAGACGGCCGGCTCAACGGTCCGGCGCTGCGGGAAAACTTCCTCACCCGCATGTTCGCCTATGGCGCCTGGCAGCAGTTGTGCCAGGAAGGCTTGACCCGTCGCAGTCTCACGGACTTTCACTCGCGCTACAAATACCTGCTGATGGCCCACAACCCGGTGCAATACAAAACCCTCGGCCATTTGCTGGGCAACATGGGCCATACCGATCCGGAGGAGCTTGGCCCGCGCTATTTCAGCGAATTGATGTCGGCGTTGAAAAAATGCGCCACCCGTCGCACTCACACCAATGTCCTGCAGCACATCAGTGGCTACCTGAAACAGGTCATCAGCCGTGAAGAAAAGCAGCAAGTGCAACACGTGATCAGCCAGTACCGCCTGGGCATCGTGCCGCTGGTGGTACCGCTGACACTGCTCAAGCATCACTTTCGCCAACACCCCGATCCGTACATCGCACGGCAGGTTTACCTGCAACCGCACCCGGAAAACCTCAGCCTGCGAAACGCCATCTGATGAAAAAAGCACTCGACACCAGCGCCAGCAAAGACTTCGGCGATGACTGTAAAAAGGCGTTGGACGAAGGCTGGCTGCCGATCCGAGAAGTGGCGCGGCAAACGGGGGTCAATGCCGTGACCTTGCGCGCCTGGGAGCGACGCTACGGCCTGATCGTGCCGCTGCGCACGCCCAAGGGCCATCGGATGTTCTCGGCCGACCACGTACAACGCATCCAGACCATCCTCACCTGGCTCAACCGCGGCGTTGCCGTCAGCCAGGTCAAGCCATTGCTCGACACCCCGCAAGCCTTCAGCGGGTCCGTCGACAACGATTGGTACATCTTGCTGCAAACGTTGATGCAGGCGGTCAGCCGGTTGCAGGAACGCGCCCTGGATGACAGCGTCAATCAGGCAATGGCGCTATATCCGCCACGAACCCTGTGCGAGCAATTGCTGATGCCCTTGCTGTCCGCTTTGGAGCAACGCTGGCAAGGCCAGTTCGGGGCGCAGATGGAGCAGAGCTTTTTTTGTGCCTGGCTGCGCAGCAAGTTCGGTGCGCGCATCTACCACAACAATCGTCAGTTGCGCACTGCGCCGCTACTGCTGGTCAACCACTCGGACCTGCCCATGGAGCCACACCTTTGGCTAACGGCCTGGCTGATCAGTAGCGCAGATTGTCCGGTGGAAGTCTTCGACTGGCCACTGCCTGTCGGCGAACTGGCATTGGCGGTCGAACTTCTACAACCCCGCGCCGTTCTGCTCTACTCAAGCAAAGCCCAGAATCCGGCACAGTTGCTGAAACTTTTCAAAGGCATCAATTGCCCAAAAATGATTGCCGGACCAACGGTATGCATCTACCACGCCGAGTTGTCCGCAAGTACTGCCCAGATCGCTGATCTGTACCTGGCCGAGGATCCGTTGTCGGCCCATCAGGCATTCGTTCAGCACGGGCTGATTTAAATGAATCGCGTGGTTACCAAAATGCAATTGATCTGGCTGCGCAGCGACTTGCGCCTGCATGACAACACCGCTCTCTCGGCCGCCGCGGCTCGCGGCCCCTGCGTGGCGGTGTATCTGCTGAGCCCGGAACAATGGCTGGAGCACGACGATGCGCCCTGCAAAGTGGACTTCTGGCTGCGTAACCTGCGCGAGTTGAGCCGCGAACTGGGTCAACTGAACATTCCCCTGCTGGTCCGCCTGGCACCGCGCTGGGATGACGCACCCAGCGTATTGCTGAACCTGTGCCGACAGTTGCGGATCGAGGCTGTGTACCTCAACGAAGAGTATGGCATCCACGAATCCCGCCGCGATGCAGCCGTCACCCAGTCGCTAAAGGCCGAAGGTATCGAAGTTCGCCGCTACCTCGATCAATTGCTGTTCAAGCCCGGGAGCGTGCTGACCCGCACCGGCACTTACTTTCAGGTCTTCAGCCAGTTTCGCAAAGCCTGCTACGAACGACTGCACCACTCGCTGCCCAGCCTGGTCTGCGCGCCGCACAAACAAGCGCCGCTGAACATTGCCAGCGATGCGATCCCCGCGAGTGTCGACGGCTTCGCAACACCCGATGAGAACCTGCGCAACCTGTGGCCGGCGGGCGAAACCGAAGCCCGGCATCGCCTCGACAGCTTTAGCGAGGTGCAGATCGAGCGCTACCAAAGCGAACGGGATTTCCCGGCAAAGCCCGGCACCAGTCAGCTCTCGGCCTATCTGGTCGCCGGGGTTATTTCTGTACGCCAGTGCCTGCACGCGGCCTTGAACAGCAATCAAGGTGAATTCGAAAGCGGCAGGACCGGCGCCGTCACCTGGATCAACGAACTGCTGTGGCGCGAGTTCTACAAACACATCCTGGTGGGCTACCCACGGGTTTCCCGGCACCGCGCGTTTCGTCCGCAAACCGAAGCGCTGGCCTGGCGCAACGCCCCCGAAGAACTGGCCGCCTGGCAACAGGCACGCACCGGCTTGCCGATCATCGACGCCGCCATGCGCCAACTGCTGGCAATCGGCTGGATGCACAACCGCCTGCGCATGGTGGTGGCGATGTTCCTGACCAAGAACCTGCTGATCGACTGGCGCGAAGGCGAACGCTTTTTCATGCGTCACCTGATCGATGGCGACCTGGCGGCGAACAATGGTGGCTGGCAGTGGAGTTCATCCACCGGCACCGACTCAGCGCCTTACTTCCGGATTTTCAACCCCCTGAGCCAGTCGGAAAAATTCGACCCCGAAGGCGTATTCATCAAGCAATGGCTGCCGGAACTGGCCGGGTTGAATAAAAAAGACGTGCACAACCCTGCCAATCTCGGCAGTCTTTTCGGTGTTGTGGATTACCCCTCACCAATCGTCGACCTGAGCACCTCCCGTACACGTGCGTTGACGGCATTCAAAAACCTGCCCTCGCGGCAATACGTCGCCGTTGGGTCATGAATTACCGCCACCGGGATGACTTCAATGCCGGGGTTTGGTTGTATGAACATTTACCCGTATTGGGCCGGGCAATCGCTTGGCTGAAAAGGAGATTGGGATGAGTCAGACACTCGCACGACGATACTGGCTGACGGGTGCAAGCAGCGGCATCGGTGCCGCCCTTGCCGAAGAGATCCTCAAAACCGGTGCCCACCTGGCCGTCAGTTCGCGCACCGTGGCACCACTGAAAGACTTGTCGCTACGTTACCCGGGGCAAGTGCTGGTGGTTGCCGGAGACTTGACCAATAGCCAGACCGTCCGCGAGATCGGCGAGCAGATTGCCGAGGACTGGGGTTCGCTGGACACCGTGATACTCAATGCCGGCACCTGCGAGTACGTGGACGCCAAGCAGTTCGATGCGTCGATTGTCGAGCATGTAATGCGCACCAACCTGTTGGCCAGCAGCTATTGCATTGAAGCTGCCCTGCCTTTACTGCGGGCCGGCACCGCACCGCATATGGTAGCCATGGCCAGTACGGTGACCTACCTGCCGCTGCCCAATGCAGAAGCCTGTGGCACTTCGAAGGCCGGGCTGCGTTATCTGCTCGAATCCCTGCGCATCGACCTGGCCCCGGAAGGCATAGAACTCACGGTAATCAGCCCTGGGGTTGTCGAGACTCCGCGGACGTCGAAAAACGACTCACCTATGGCCTTGAGCTGGCCGGTGGAGAAAGCCGCACGGCACATCTTCGACAAACTCAAGGATCGCCCGCCGGAGATCGCTTTTCCGGCAGCGTTCATGGCCGCCCTCTGGCCACTCGCCAAAAGGCCGGACCAAGTGAAACTGGAGATCGGCAAACCCATGGTGCGCAGCCAGCCGCCGATCAAGGATCAACCGTAAAAAACGCCATCTTCGGCAGCGGTATCGCGGACGTTCCGATACATGAGCGTCCGTCAGACCTTTCACACAGCACCCAGTGACTGCCTTACACTGCGCGCCATGAAAACCATCCCCCTTACGCAAATCGCGGAACCCGCGGTCACCTGCTCGACCTGCGCAGCCTGCTGCTGCCAGCTCGAAGTCATGCTGATCACCGATACGGGTGTGCCTGAACGGTTCATCGATACCGATGACTGGGGCGGGGAAGTGATGCTGCGCCTGGACGACGGCTGGTGTGC
Source organism: Pseudomonas sp. A-B-19 (assembly GCF_019947515.1). NCBI lineage: Bacteria > Pseudomonadati > Pseudomonadota > Gammaproteobacteria > Pseudomonadales > Pseudomonadaceae > Pseudomonas > Pseudomonas sp. A-B-19. The sequence goes on along the minus strand of NZ_JAGYGN010000027.1, from coordinate 48,146 downwards.
CGCGCTGGATCGCAACACGATGATGTGCACCATCTACGAAAAACGCCCGCTGATCTGCCGGGAGTTCGAGATGGGCGCACCGGAGTGCATCGACGAACGCCAGAGGATTTCGACGGCGTATCGCTGAACTGGAAAACAACGCGCCCCCTGTAGGAGCGAGCTTGCTCGCGATGGTGTGTCAGTCGACATCGATGTAGCCGATAGACCATCGCGAGCAAGCTCGCTCCTACAGGGGGATTTGCAACCCGCTGAAACCGTGGTGCTTACAACGGCAACGTGTAATGCAGCGAGTAGCTCTCTACACCGTCGTTGGAACTGGCGAGCCCGGCGTTGGAATAGTGCGTCGCGCGGACCCCGACTTCGTGGCCGCCCTTGAAGCGCAGACCAAAACCGAACCGGTCTTCAAACTGGAAGGCACTGCCGAGGTTGTTGTCTTCGACTCGCGTATTGGAGAACGCCGCCACGCCAATGCCTGCTTCAACGTAGGGCTTGACGTTCTGGCCGGCAAACTCGTAAACGAACACCGGGGAGAACGACAGGCTGTTATTGCTCGAGGTCTTGTCGCCTTCCCAGTAGGTGTAGGCGCCGCTCCAGTAACCGGTCACGCGACCGACGTCACTCTGCCACCAGCTCTGATCCCAATCGAATTGCATGCCCAGTCGATACGTCATGGTCGAATCACTGGTCTCACCAACCGCGAACTCCACACCTGCCGCCTGCGCGGTATAGGTGTGCCCCATTAATGCGGCCGCAATCGCGGCCAAACAGAATAGTCGCTTCATTAGAAACTTCCCTTTCCGAACAATTTCGTTTGGTTTTTTTGTTGCTCAGCCCTGCAAAGCTATGGAAATCGGCGATTTATCAGAAGTTCCCCCCAATTTTCCGTTTGATTCCCTTGGACTTTCTTACCTGTTGAAGCTTCGCACAATGCCAGCCGTATTCCACAGTATCGGCAAGATATTTCTGAAATGAAGCGGATCGGCACTGGTCCAGAACTGCGCTTCGCGGGCAGGCCCCTCGGCGAGCAACTCGCCTTCGGCCAGCAGACGCTGCAGTTGCCGCGCGACGGCGGCACCGGTGTCGATCAGGCTGATGTCCTCGGGGATCATCTGCCGCAGCATCGGCTTGAGAAAGGGGTAATGGGTACAGCCAAGAATCAGGGTGTCCGCGCCGGCGGCCAGCAGTGGTTCGACATACCCGGCCAACAGGTGACGCAGCTCGGGGCTGCGCAGATCACCGTTTTCAATCAGTTCAACCAGCCCGGGACAGGGCTGGGTAATCACTTTCACGTCCGTGGCGAAACGGTCGAGCAACGCGGCAAACTTGGCGCTCTGCAAGGTGCCGGTGGTGGCCAGCACCCCCACCACACCGGAGCGCGTTGCGGCGGCGGCCGGTTTGACTGCCGGCTCCATGCCGACGATGGGCCATTCGGGATAGTCGCGGCGCAAGTCGGCGACGCCAGCCACCGTCGCCGTGTTGCAGGCCAGCACCAGGGCCTTGGCGCCCTGCTGCTGAAAGAAGTCGGCCATCACGCTGCAACGCTGCCGGATAAATTCCGGGGTTTTCTCGCCATAGGGAATATTCCCGCAATCGGCGACGTACATCAGCGTCTCGTTGGGCAGCAAGCGCTGGATCTCGGCCAGTACCGAGAGCCCGCCGACGCCGGAGTCGAATACGCCAATCGGCGCTTCACGCATGTTTCGACCCACAAACGCTGCAACCCGGATCGCGCTTGACCCGCAATTCACGGAAGCGCGTGCCCAAGGCATCGATCAACAGCAGGCGCCCCACCAGCGGCTCGCCGAATCCGGCCAGCAACTTCAGTGCTTCGAGCGCCTGCAGACTGCCGACCAGCCCCACCAGCGGACCGACCACGCCGGCCTCGCTGCAGGTCAGTTCGGCTTCGCTGCCGTGACCGTATAAACAGTGGTAGCACGGACTCTGCGGCCGACGCGGATCGAACACCGACAGTTGCCCTTCGAGACGAATCGCCGCGCCGCTGACCAATGGTTTGCCGGCCGCCACGCAAGCGGCATTGACCGCTTCACGGGTGGAAAAATTGTCAGAGCAATCGAGGACCAGATCCACGCCTGCCACTACGGCAGCCAGGGAGTCTTCATCCAGTGCCGCGCGATGGGCGATCAGTTGAATTTCAGGATTGATCGCGCTCAAGCGCTTGAGCGCCGAATCGACCTTGGTCATGCCGACGCTGTCGGTGTCGTGAATGATCTGGCGTTGCAGGTTGGTCAGGTCGACCGTGTCGAAGTCCGCCAGGTGCATCTGGCCAATGCCGGCGGCCGCCAGATACAACGCCACTGGCGCGCCAAGGCCGCCAAGACCGACGATCAATACGCGGCTTTCCTTGAGCCGCAACTGACCATCGATATCGATGTGTTGCAGCAGAATCTGCCGGCTGTAACGCAGCAATTCCTGATCATTCAGCACGGCAGGCGCCCCAGACTGATGCGTTGGTGACCGCCCAGATCGGTGCGGCTGTGGACTTCTTCAAATCCGCGGGTCAGCAGCAAATCGCGGACCGCCTCGGCTTGATCGTAGCCATGCTCGAGCATCAGCCAACCACCAGCGTCCAGATGGTCCGGTGCCTGGGCGACGATCAGACGCAGATCGTCGAGCCCGTCGACACCGGCCACCAGAGCGCTGGCCGGCTCGAAGCGCACATCGCCCTCGACCAGATGCGGATCGGCCGCTGCGATATACGGCGGATTGCTGATGATCAGTTGAAAACGCTGACCTTCCAGGGCGCTGAACCAATGGCTGCTCAGTACCTTGGCGTTATTGAGGTTCAGGCGCTGGCGATTGCGTTCGGCCAGGGCCACGGCTTCCAGAACCCGATCCACGGCAGTGACGCTCCAGGCCGGACGTTCGCTGGCCAGGGCCAGGGCAATCGCGCCGCTGCCGGTGCCAAGATCAAGTACCAAGGCCTGTGTGGCCGGCAACAGTTCCAGTGCGGCTTCCACCAGCAATTCGGTATCCGGGCGCGGGATCAGCGTGTGCGGTGCCACTTCCAGATCCAGTTTCCAGAAACCCTGCTGGCCGAGGATATAGGCCACCGGTTCACCGCTGCGGCGGCGCTGCAAATATTCGGCGAACGTCAGCGCCGCTTCGCTCGGCACGATGCGCTCCGGCCAGGTGTGCAGGAAACTGCGGGACTTGCCCAACGCCGCCGCCAGCAGCAATTCGGCATCCAGACGCGCCGTGGGCGAGTCGGGTAAATCGGCGGCGCGCAACAAACTGGCAATGATCGTCATTTACTCACCTATCGCTGCCAGTTGATCGGCCTGGTACTCGGCCAGCAACGGCTCGATCACCGCATCTACGCCGCCGGCGAGGATCTCGTCGAGGGAATACAAGGTCAGGTTGACCCGGTGGTCGGTGACCCGGCCCTGGGCAAAATTGTAGGTGCGGATGCGCTCGGAGCGATCACCGGAACCCACCAGCAACTTGCGCTCACTGGCGATGGCGTTGGCCGCGGCAGAGGTCTGCTGATCGTTCAGCTTGGCGGACAACCAGGACATCGCCCGGGCGCGGTTCTTGTGCTGTGAACGTTCTTCCTGGCACTCGACCACGATGCCGGACGGCAGGTGCGTGATGCGGATTGCCGAATCGGTCTTGTTGACGTGCTGGCCACCGGCACCGGAGGAGCGATAGGTATCGATGCGCAGGTCGGCCGGGTTGATCTCGATGGCTTCCTGCTCGTCCGGCTCGGGCAATACCGCCACGGTGCAGGCCGACGTGTGGATGCGGCCCTGGGATTCGGTCGCCGGAACCCGTTGAACGCGGTGCGCACCGGACTCGAATTTCAGCTTGCCGTAGACGTTGTCGCCTTCGACCCGGGCAATCACCTCTTTATAGCCGCCGTGTTCTCCCTCGTTCTCCGAGAGGATCTCCACCCGCCAGCCACGACGCTCGGCGTAACGCGAATACATGCGGAACAGGTCGCCGGAGAAAATCGCTGCCTCGTCGCCGCCGGTGCCGGCACGGATTTCGAGGAACACGTTGCGCCCGTCGTTCGGGTCCTTGGGCAGCAGCATGCGCTGCAGGTCGGCTTCGAGCGTGACCAGGCGCTCCTTCGCCTCGCGGACTTCTTCCACGGCCATTTCACGCATGTCCGGGTCGCTGTCCTTGAGCAGTGCCTGGGCACCTTCGAGGTCATCCTGCACTTTCAGCAGTTCTTTATAGACGCCAACGATCGGCTCGACTTCCGCGTACTCCTTGGAATAGGTGCGGAACTTGTTCTGATCGGAAATGACCTCGCCGTCGCCCAGCAGGGCAGTCAATTCCTCGAAACGGTCCTGGAGGATATCCAGCTTATTGAGCAGAGACGCTTTCATTGCGGTTTTTTATCCGAAAAGCTATCCGATGAGCCCTCACCGAGGGCAAAGAGTTCCTGGGCCATCGCCAGCGCATCCAGGCGACCTTCGGCAGAGAGCTTTTTCAACTGCACGCTCGGTGCGTGCAACAGTTTGTTGGTCAGGCCGCGCGCCAACTGCACCAGCACCTCTTCGGCACTGGCGCCGTTGGCCAATAGGCGCTGGGCCTTTTGCAGTTCTTCGTCGCGCAGGCGTTCGCTCTGTTGACGATAGGCCTTGAGTACATCCACCGCCGCCAATTCACGCAGGCGGACCATGAAGTCTTCGGCACCGACCGAGACCATCTCTTCGGCGGCCTGGGCTGCGCCCTGACGGCTCTTGAGGTTCTCGGCGACCACTTCGTGGAGATCGTCGACGCTGTAGAGGTAAACGTCGTCCAACTCGCCGACTTCTGGCTCGATGTCGCGCGGAACGGCGATATCGACCATGAAGATCGGTTTGTGCTTGCGCAATTTCAAGGCGCTTTCCACTGCACCCTTGCCCAGAATCGGCAATTGGCTGGCAGTGGAACTGATGACGATATCGCTGCGCACCAGCTCCGCCGGAATATCCGACAGCAACACCGCATGGGCACCGAACTGTTCGGCCAGGATACTGGCGCGCTCCAGGGTACGGTTGGCCACCACGATACGTTTTACACCCAGCTCATGCAGATGGCGGGCGACCAGGGTGATGGTCTCTCCGGCGCCGATCAGCAAGGCCTGGCTGCGTTGCAGGTCGCTGAAAATCTGTTTCGCCAGGCTCACCGCGGCAAACGCCACCGACACCGGGTTCTCGCCAATGGCTGTGTCGGTGCGCACCTGCTTGGCCGCATTGAACGTGGCCTGGAACAGCCGCCCTAGCAACGGCCCGATGGTGCCGGCCTCCCGGGCCACGGCATAGGCCGACTTCATCTGGCCGAGGATCTGCGGTTCGCCCAACACCAGTGAATCGAGCCCGGAAGCCACCCGCATCATGTGACGAACTGCCGCATCATCTTCATGCACATAGGCGCTTTCGCGCAGCTCGTCGTAGCTCAAATGATGATATTCGGCCAGCCAGCGCAGCACGATCTCCGCCGACAGGTGATCCTGTTCTATATAGAGTTCACTGCGATTGCAGGTGGAGAGGATCGCAGCTTCGCGGCTGTCGGTGAGTCGGCAGAGCTGCTGCAAGGCCTCAACCAGTTGCTCAGGGGTAAAAGCCACGCGCTCGCGGACGTCTACTGAAGCAGTCTTGTGGTTAATACCGAGTGCAAGGAAGGCCATTCAAAGTCGCTGATGGTGACGTGAAGCCGGTAATTGTCCTACTTCGACGGAATCAGAACAACCACTCGATATCTATCGCTTCGGTAGATGGCGCCCACGTTGCGAGCGGTTCTCGTTTACACACAATCAATGTGCACACATCGATCCCTGTAGCTGGCTTGCCAGCGAAGGCGATGGTCCATTCGACGGATTGGTTGTCTGTCATGCCGCTTTCACTGGCAAGCCAGCTCCTACAGGGGGCGGTGTTCATGCGAAAATGGCGGGCCGGTTATGTTTGGCCGAAGGCTTGTGTCATGATGATCCGACCGCAGGTTAGTCGTCCTCTTCCTATATGAATAGATCTTCCGCGTTGCTCCTCGCTTTTGTCTTCCTCAGCGGCTGCCAGGCCTTGGCACCCGTTTCACCGGACGCTACGTCGCCGGTTGAAGACAGCACCCCGGCCCCTGAAAAGCCCAAGGTCTACAGCTCGTTCAGCGAGGAAACCATTTTCAGCCTGTTGAGTGCCGAACTGGCTGGCCAGCGCAATCGTTTCGACATTGCCTTGGACAACTATGTGACCCAGGCCATCAACACCCAGGATCCGGGCATTTCCGAGCGGGCATTCCGTATCGCCGAATATCTGGGCGCCGATCAGGCAGCCCTGGACACCGCGCTGATCTGGGCCAAAAACGCCCCCAACGACCTCGAAGCGCAACGCGCCGCCGCCGTGCAGCTGGCACGCGCCGGGCGTTATGACGACTCCATGGTCTATATGGAGAAAGTCCTGCAAGGCAAGGGCGACACGCATTTCGACTTCCTCGCGCTGTCCGCGGCCGACACTGACCAGGACACCCGCAACGGTTTGATGAAAAGCTTCGACCGTTTGTTGCAGCGTCATCCGGACAACAGCCAGCTGATTTTCGGCAAGGCGCTGCTGATGCAACAGGATGGCGATACCAGAGGCGCGCTGAAACTGCTGGAAAACAATCCGCCGGACGACGGCGAAATTGCCCCGATTCTGCTGCGCGCACGCCTGCTGCAAACCCTGAATCGCGGTGACGAGGCCTTGCCGCTGCTGCAAAAAAGCATCAAGAAATACCCGGACGACAAGCGCCTGCGCCTGACTTATGCGCGGATGCTGGTTGAACAGAACCGTATGGACGACGCCAAGGCCGAGTTCTCGAGCCTGGTTCAGCAATACCCGGAGGACGACGAACTGCGTTACTCCCTGGCACTGGTCTGCCTGGAAGCCAAGGCCTGGAACGAGGCCAGGGGTTACCTGGAAGACCTGATCGCCCGGGAAAGCCACGTCGACTCGGCGCACCTGAATCTCGGTCGCATCGCCGAAGAACAAAACGACCCGCAAGGCGCGCTGATCGAATACGCCAAAGTTGGCCCGGGCAGTGACTTCCTGCCGGCGCAATTGCGCCAGGCCGACATCCTGATGAACAACGGCAGGACCGCCGAAGCGCAAAGAAAGCTGGCGGCAGAGCGCGATGAGCAGCCCGACTATGCAGTTCAGCTGTACCTGATCGAAGCCGAAGCCTTGTCCGCCAACAACCAGGGCGACAAGGCCTGGAAAACCCTGCAACAAGCCTTGCAGCAATACCCGGACGACTTGAACCTGCTCTACACCCGAGCCATGCAGGCGGAAAAACGCAATGACCTGGCGCAGATGGAAAAAGACCTGCGCGCGATCATCAAGCGCGATCCGGACAATGCCATGGCGTTGAACGCCCTCGGCTACACCCTGTCTGACCGCACCACACGCTACGCCGAAGCCAAGGCCCTGATCGAACAGGCGCACCAGATCAGTCCGGAAGACCCGGCGGTACTCGACAGCCTTGGCTGGGTGAATTACCGCATGGGCAATCTCGACGAAGCCGAGCGCCTGTTGCGCCAGGCTCTGGATCGCTTCCCGGACCAGGAAGTCGCCGCTCACCTGGGCGAAGTGCTGTGGGCCAATGGCAAACAGCGTGAAGCCAAACAGGTCTGGAGCAAGTTCCTCAAGGAACAGCCTGACAGCCCGGCCCTGCGCGGCACCATCAAACGCCTGACCGGATCAGAGACTCTTTAAGATTATGTTTTTGCGCCATTTCATCGTTTTCAGCTTTATCGCCCTGCTCGCCGGTTGCGCGGGCCTGGGTCCCCGCGAATCGGTCGAGGGTCACGGTAACCCCGCCCAATGGCGCGAGCACAAACAGCAGCTTGCGGGCCTTGATGGCTGGCAGATCGACGGCAAGATCGGTATTCGCGCACCGAAAGACTCGGGCAGCGGCACGCTGTTCTGGCTGCAGCGCCAGGATTACTACGACATTCGCCTGTCCGGACCACTGGGCCGTGGCGCAGCTCGCCTGACCGGACGCCCGGGCAAGGTGTCGCTGGAAGTTGCCAATCAGGGACGGTACGACGCACCGAATCCGGAAGTGCTGCTTGAAGAGCAGTTGGGCTGGAAGTTGCCGGTGTCCAACCTGGCCTGGTGGGTGCGCGGGCTGCCGGCTCCGGACAGCAAAAGCCGTCTGACGCTGGACGGCGACAGTCGTTTGGCCAGTCTCGAACAGGATGGTTGGCAGGTCGAGTACACCGAATATACCCAACTGAACGGTTACTGGCTGCCCGAACGGATCAAACTGCATGGCACCGATCTGGATGTCACGCTGGTGATCAAGGCTTGGCAACCGCGTAAATTGGGACAGTGAAATGCCAGACAATCGCCTGACACTGCCTTCGCCAGCCAAACTCAATTTGATGCTGCACATTCTGGGGCGCCGTGAAGACGGCTACCACGAACTGCAGACGATGTTTCAGTTTCTCGATTACGGCGACGAAATCACCTATGCCCTGCGCGATGACGGTGTCATCCGACTGCACACCGAATTCCCGGGCGTCCCCCATGACAGCAACCTGATCGTCAAGGCCGCAAAAAAACTTCAGGAGCAATCCGCTTGCTCGCTGGGCGTCGATATATGGATCGACAAGATCCTGCCCATGGGCGGTGGTATCGGTGGCGGCAGTTCGAATGCCGCAACGACTTTGCTCGGCCTTAATCATCTGTGGCAATTGAGCTGGGATGAAGATCGCCTGGCTGGCCTCGGGTTGACGCTGGGCGCCGACGTCCCGGTTTTCGTACGTGGGCACGCGGCTTTCGCCGAAGGTGTTGGCGAGAAACTCACCCCTGTCGACCCTGAAGAACCGTGGTATCTCGTGCTGGTGCCGCAAGTCTCTGTAAGTACGGCAGAAATTTTTTCAGATCCGTTGTTGACACGTAACACTCCTGCCATTAAAGTGCGCCCCGTTCCCAAGGGAAACAGTCGAAATGACTGCTTGCCGGTGGTAACAAGGCGTTATCCAGAGGTACGTAACGCTTTGAATTTGTTAGGTAAATTTACCGAAGCAAAACTCACCGGAACTGGAAGTTGTGTGTTTGGGGGCTTCCCAAGCAAAGCTGAAGCTGATAAAGTCTCGGCCCTTCTGACAGAGACCCTTACAGGTTTTGTAGCAAAAGGAAGCAACGTTTCGATGTTGCATCGCAAGCTTCAAAGTCTGCTCTAAAGGAACCGATTACCGGGTAATCGTGCAACAAATACAGGGGCGTCGCCAAGCGGTAAGGCAGCAGGTTTTGATCCTGCCATGCGTTGGTTCGAATCCAGCCGCCCCTGCCATTTTCCTATACTCATCCAGGTTACCCTCAGCCTTCAGGTACTGCGCGTGTCCAAGATGATGGTCTTTACGGGGAACGCTAACCCCGATCTGGCTCGGCGTGTCGTACGTCAGCTGCATATCCCTCTCGGTGACATCTCTGTCGGTAAGTTCTCCGACGGCGAAATTACAGCCGAGATCAATGAAAACGTCCGCGGTAAAGACGTCTTCATTATTCAGCCGACTTGCGCTCCGACCAACGATAACCTGATGGAACTGGTTGTGATGGCTGATGCCTTCCGCCGCTCCTCGGCTACTCGTATCACTGCTGTTATTCCTTACTTTGGTTATGCCCGTCAGGATCGCCGTCCGCGTTCCGCACGTGTGGCTATCAGCGCGAAAGTCGTGGCTGACATGCTTACCGTAGTCGGCATCGACCGTGTTCTCACGGTTGATCTGCATGCTGACCAAATCCAGGGTTTCTTCGATATTCCGGTAGATAACATCTACGGCTCCCCGGTTCTGGTGGATGACATCGAAGATCAGCGCTTCGAAAACCTGATGATCGTGTCCCCGGACATTGGTGGCGTCGTGCGTGCACGTGCCGTTGCCAAATCCCTGGGCGTGGATCTCGGGATCATCGACAAACGCCGTGAGAAAGCCAATCACTCTGAAGTGATGCATATCATCGGTGACGTCGAAGGGCGTACCTGTATTCTGGTCGATGACATGGTCGATACCGCCGGCACTCTGTGCCACGCGGCCAAGGCCCTGAAAGAGCATGGCGCTGCCAAGGTTTTCGCCTACTGCACGCACCCTGTGCTGTCCGGTCGGGCGATCGAGAACATCGAAAATTCCATGCTGGACGAACTGGTGGTGACTAACACCATCCCGTTGTCCGCTGCTGCACAAGCCTGCTCGCGTATCCGTCAACTGGATATCGCGCCGGTAGTTGCCGAGGCGGTCCGCCGCATCAGCAATGAAGAATCGATCAGTGCGATGTTCCGCTAAGGGCCCTGCCCTTCTCGAAATGTCTCGTTGACGAAAAGCGCCCCGCCCCGGCATTCCTGTCGGGGCGGGGCTTTTTTGCCCATATCGCCTTTAGCGCTGGTCGCAAACGCTGGGGCGAATGTGGTTATTTTGGAGATACAACATGAACGATTTTACCCTGAATGCTGAAGTGCGTTCCGACCTGGGGAAAGGTGCGAGCCGCCGCCTGCGTCGTCTCGCAAGCCTGGTTCCAGCTGTAGTTTACGGTGGCGAAAAAGCCCCTGAATCCATCAGCATGCTGGCCAAAGAAGTTGCCAAACTGCTCGAAAACGAAGCGGCTTACAGCCACATCATCGAGCTGAACGTTGGTGGCACCAAGCAGAACGTCGTGATCAAAGCCCTGCAGCGTCACCCGGCCAAAGGCCACGTGATGCACGCTGACTTCGTACGCGTAGTCGCTGGCCAGAAACTGACCGCTGTCGTTCCAGTGCACTTCATCAACGAAGAAGCACCGACCAAGAAAGGCGGCGAAATCTCGCACGTTGTTGCCGAGATCGAAGTTACCTGCCTGCCGAAAGATCTGCCTGAGTTCATCGAAGTCGACCTGGCTAACGCTGAAATCGGTTCGATCATTCACCTGTCGGACCTCAAAGCACCTAAAGGCGTTGAGTTCGTGGCCCTGGTACACGGCGATGACAAGGCTGTTGCCAACGTCCACGCTCCACGTGTTGCTCCAGAAGCTGCAGAAGGCGCTGCAGAGTAATTTCACTCTGTACGCCGGAGTGATCAAATAACATCGCGGACTGGAACGTAGCGAGAAAGCGGGCGAGAACGCGGAGTTTACATCTATGGTAAATGAGCAATTTTCGTCCACTTTCGCCGCTCTCCCTGATTGCGGCGATGTTATCCACCACTCCAATGAAGGGCCCCTATCGTGACCGCCATCAAACTGATCGTTGGCCTGGGAAATCCAGGCGCTGAATACGAACAGACCCGGCATAACGCAGGGGCCCTTTTTGTTGAGCGCATCGCGAACGCACAAGGCGTCAACCTTGTGGCGGACCGCAAGTATTTCGGCCTGACCGGGCGCTATTCGCATCAGGGTCAGGATGTTCGTCTGCTGATTCCCACCACGTACATGAACCGTAGCGGCCAGGCCGTAGCAGCTCTGGCAGGTTTCTTCCGTATCTCGCCTGAAGAAATCCTCGTGGCGCACGACGAACTCGACCTGCCTCCGGGCGTTGCCAAGCTCAAACAGGGCGGCGGCCATGGCGGTCACAACGGGTTGCGCGACATCATTGCGCAACTGGGCAATCAGAATACCTTTCATCGCTTGCGGCTTGGCATTGGCCACCCGGGCGTTGCCAGTATGGTTTCAAATTTCGTCCTGGGTCGCGCGCCACGCGCCGAACAGGAAAAACTCGATGCCAGCATCGACTTTGCCCTCGGCGTGCTGCCGGATATCCTCGCCGGTGAATGGAACCGCGCGATGAAAACCCTGCACAGCCAGAAGGCCTGACTTTTACCCGAGGGGAAACACCATGGGATTCAATTGCGGCATCGTCGGCCTGCCTAACGTCGGCAAGTCCACCCTGTTCAACGCCCTGACCAAGTCCGGGATCGCGGCCGAGAACTTCCCCTTCTGCACCATCGAGCCGAACAGCGGTATCGTGCCGATGCCGGATCCGCGCCTGGATGCCCTGGCGGTCATCGTCAATCCAAAACGCATCCTGCCGACCACCATGGAATTCGTCGACATCGCGGGCCTGGTTGCCGGCGCGTCGAAAGGTGAAGGCCTGGGCAACAAGTTTTTGGCCAACATCCGTGAAACCGATGCCATCGCCCACGTGGTCCGCTGCTTCGAAGACGAGAACGTGATTCACGTCTCCAACAGCGTCGACCCGAAACGCGACATCGAGATCATCGACCTGGAACTAATCTTCGCCGACCTCGACAGCTGCGAGAAGCAACTGCAGAAAGTCGCGCGCAACGCCAAGGGTGGCGACAAGGACGCCGTGGTCCAGAAAGGCCTGCTGGAGCAACTGATCGCCCACTTCACCGAAGGCAAGCCAGCGCGCAGCCTGATGAAGAACATGGGGGCCGACGAAAAAGCGGTGATCAAGGGCTTCCACCTGCTGACCACCAAGCCGGTCATGTACATCGCCAACGTCGCTGAAGACGGTTTCGAGAACAACCCGCACCTGGACGTGGTCAAGGCCATCGCCGAAGAAGAAGGCGCCGTGGTCGTTCCGGTGTGCAACAAGATCGAAGCGGAAATCGCCGAGCTCGATGACGGCGAAGAAAAAGACATGTTCCTCGAAGCCCTGGGCCTCGAAGAGCCTGGCCTGAACCGCGTGATCCGCGCCGGCTACGAAATGCTGCACCTGCAGACCTACTTCACCGCCGGTGTCGAAGAAGTCCGCGCCTGGACCGTCCGCGTCGGTGCCACCGCACCGCAAGCCGCTGGCGTGATCCACACTGACTTCGAAAAAGGCTTCATCCGCGCCGAAGTGATCGCCTACAACGACTTCATCCAGTACAAGGGCGAAGCCGGTACCAAGGAAGCCGGTAAATGGCGCCTGGAAGGCAAGGATTACATCGTCAAAGACGGCGATGTGATGCACTTCCGCTTCAACGTCTAACGTTATACAGAGCTAAGCACACACCCAAGAAAAAGCCGCGTTTGATACGCGGCTTTTTTGTGCCTGAAACAATCATCCGCCACACCACTGAACCACTGTGGGAGCGAGCTTGCTCGCGATAGCGGTGTATCAGACGACATCATCGTTGAATGTCATACCGTCATCGCGAGCAAGCTCGCTCCCACAGGGATTGGTGTTGGCTCAGGCCTTTTTGGTTCGCGGCAGGAAGATCGCCAACACCCCGAACAACGGCAGGAACGAACACAGGTAATACACGTACTCGATGCCGTGTATGTCCGCCAGATGCCCGAGCAACGCCGCGCCAATCCCGCCGAAACCGAACATCAAGCCGAAGAACACCCCGGCGATCATCCCGACATTGCCCGGCACCAGTTCCTGGGCGTACACCACGATGGCCGAGAACGCCGAGGCGAGGATGAAGCCGATGACCACGCTGAGAATGCTGGTCCAGAACAGGTCGACATGGGGCAACAACAACGTGAATGGCGCAACGCCGAGAATCGAGAACCAGATCACCGCCTTGCGCCCTATCTTGTCGCCGATCGGCCCGCCGAAGAATGTCCCCGCAGCGACCGCGCCGAGAAACAGGAACAGGTGCAACTGCGAACTGGCCACCGACAGATCGAACTTCTCGATCAGGTAGAAGGTGAAGTAGCTGGTGAGGCTGGCCATGTAGAAATATTTGGAGAACACCAGTAACCCAAGCACGACCAACGCGCTGGTCACCCGGCCCTTGGACAGGCCGTGAGTCGCCGCCTGGCCTTGCTTGAGCTTGAACAGGTTCAAGTGGTTGGCATACCAGCGGCTGATCCGGTAGAGCACGAACAGCGCAAATACCGCGAACAGGCCGAACCACGCTACCTGCCCCTGACCGTAGGGAATGATGATCGCCGCCGCCAGCAACGGGCCGAACGCCGAGCCTGCGTTACCGCCGACCTGGAAGGTCGATTGCGCCAGCCCGAAGCGCCCGCCTGAAGCCAGGCGCGCCACGCGGGAAGCTTCCGGGTGGAAGGTCGATGAACCGATGCCGATCAACCCCGCCGCCAGCAGAATCAACGGGAAGCTGCCGACCACCGACATCATCAGAATCCCGACCAGGGTGCAGACCGTACCCGCCGGCAGCAGCCACGGCTTGGGATGGCGGTCGGTGTAATAACCGACCCACGGTTGCAGCAATGAGGCCGTCAACTGGAACGTCAGGGTGATCAGGCCGACCTGGGTGAAGCTCAAGCCATAGTTGGCCTTGAGCATCGGATAGATCGACGGCAGGACCGACTGGATCAGGTCGTTGATCAAATGCGCCAGCGCTACCGCGCCGATGATGCGCATCACCAGGGGACTGCTTTGGGGCGTAGCGGACGCCGGCACTGAGCCGGACTGGGCGTTGCTGATGGCCATGGGAATATCCAGACAACAGGAGGTACAAACGTGCAGGTACGTCAATGTGCCACTTTTCAGTGCAGCAACGCCATCCCCTTAGCCTGCTAACGACTTCGATTTTTCATCACTGCATCCTTGATGGCGCAAAGCCATGGTCTGAATCTTGCCTCCCTTGTCCGCTTGAACGCGGCTTCCTTACAAAGGAGACCGACAATGGGAAGTTTCGCCACAGAGTCGGCCTACAGAGCGGACAAGGGTGAACTTTCGAGGCCTTTTTAGAGGGCACGAGTCGGAGGTGCGACAACCTCCGATGCACGCCAATGGGGCGTGGTGTCCAGAGGAGTCATGGGGCATGCAGGCTTTTTTATCACCGGGGATCGGGCTGCTGGGGCGTTTTGGCTTCGCACGCAAATTCCAGCTGTTGTTTCTGCTGTTCATCCTGCCGCTGGCCGGCAGCCTGTGGATGATCGGCCAGGATTATCGCGACAAACTCAGCCTGATCTCCGGCGAACGCGCCGGGGTGCGGCAACTGCTTGCGCTCGATGCGCTGGATGACCTGCTCGGCGCCCAGCGTGATCGCGCCGCCCGGTGGCGCGCCACGGAAACCAATCGCCAGCCAACACCGGCTACCCTCGCCGCGATGGCCGCCTTCGATGCGGTCCAGCCCGCCGTCAGCCAGGCCACTGCCGAGTTGGGCAATACCTTGCAAAAAGAAGGTGCCGAGGGCGAAACCCTGTCGCGCTACCAGGCCCTGCAAACCGCCCTCGATGGCCTCGACTCAAAAAGCCTGAGCAATGTCGGCTGGTGGCCGGATGGCTATGATCGCTTCTCCAACGCCCTGAGCGCCCTGCAAGCCTTGCGCGAACAGATCGCCATGGACAATCGCCTGACGCTGGCACCGTGGTTGGAGACTTATTTGCTGACGCAGATTTCCACCCAGCATGCGCCGGACCTGATCGAACGGATCGGTCGTCTGGCGGCGGTGGGTCAGGCCTCGGTGGTGTCTGGGCAGTTCACCCTGCAAAGCCGTCTTCAACTGCGCGACTTGCGCAGCCGCATCGGTGATGCGCGAGAGCAGCTTGTGAAGACGGCTGGCCTGCTCGAAGCGCGCTTGCCCAGCGCCCTGCAAACCTGGGCCGGGCAATACCACGACAGCCTCAAGCGCCTCGATGCGGGCCTGAAGGTGCTGGATGACGGCGTCTTCGGCGGCAGCATCAACCTCAAGCCGGAGGACTTCGAACGCAGTCTCGATGCCCTGCTCTCCGATCTCGCCACTTTGCGTCAACAATCGCTGGTGTCGCTGGATCAACGCCTGGATTACTACCACGGCTCGGCGATCCGCCAGTTCATTGTGGTGGCCGCCGTGTTGGGCTGCCTGCTGTTGGCGGCACTGTATCTGTTCATCTGCTTGCAGGCCTCGATCCGCCGCAGCGCCAGCGGCATCACGGTACTGGCCGAGGCCTTGCGCGATGGCAATCTGAGTCTGCAAGTGCCGGTTCAGGGTCGGGACGAACTGGCCGTCATCAGTACCGCGCTGAACGTCGCCGTGGTGCAACTGCGCAGCAGCCTGCAAGGGGTGGATCACGAAACCCTGCAACTGAGCAACGCGGTACAAACCCTCAACCATCATTCCAGCGACGCCCTGGGCGAAGTCGAAGCCCAGCAGTTGCAGATCAGCCAGATTGCCGCTGCAGCGACGCAATTGGCCGCCACCTCCCAAGGGGTGGCCCACAGTTGCGAACAGGCTTCAGGCAGCGCCCAACACACCCAACGCATTGCCGC
Source organism: Pseudomonas sp. A-B-19 (assembly GCF_019947515.1). NCBI lineage: Bacteria > Pseudomonadati > Pseudomonadota > Gammaproteobacteria > Pseudomonadales > Pseudomonadaceae > Pseudomonas > Pseudomonas sp. A-B-19. Next base: position 32,075 of record NZ_JAGYGN010000027.1, on the reverse strand, counting down.
CGACAGCAGCCGTGACAGCCAGCGCACCACCGCGAGCATCCAGCAACTCAATCAACGCCTGAATGAGACCGCAGCAGCACTGGGCCGGGTCAGTGAACAAGGACAGCAGATTCAACTGGTGGTCGACACCATTCGCGGCGTTGCCGAGCAGACCAACCTGTTGGCGCTCAACGCCGCCATCGAGGCGGCGCGAGCAGGCGAGCAAGGGCGTGGCTTCGCGGTAGTGGCCGATGAGGTGCGCAGCCTGTCCCAGCGCACGCAATCATCGACCGCACAGATCGCCGGCACGGTCGACAGCCTGCGCAACACTGTGAATGAGGCGGTCAGCCTGATGCACGCCGCATGCAGTCAGGCACAGTGCGATGCACAAGCGGTCACCGACCTCGGTGAACGACTCGGGGAAATCGCCAGTGCCGTTCAGAGCGTCACCGACACCCTGGCGCAAATCGCCACGGCGGTGGAGGAACAGGCCAGCACCGCCGATGAGGTCAGCGGCAACATCCAGCAGGTCGATCAAGCGGCGGTGCGTTTGCTCGAAGGGGCCCGCGCGGTGAACCAGGCGGCGGACACCTTGAGCCACGGCAGCAAAGCTTTAAGCGACAATACCGGGCGCTTCCGCTTGAGTTGAGTCCGCCAGGACTTCTCAGGCGCGAATCACCGCCTCCGGGAAGTCCTGCTCCAGCTCAGTCTTGAGCCAGTCGACAAACCACGCCACGTCCGCCGAGAGCTCCGCAGACGGCGTCAGCACCCGATAGCTTTCCAGCTTCACTTGCGCCTCCACCACCCGCACCAGCTTGCCGCTATGAAGTTCTTCACGCACCAGCACTTCGTTGGCCAGCGCAATGCCCTGCCCGCTCTCGGCCACCGACAATGCGTGGTCATTGTTGACATAGAGCATGTCCGAATTGAGGTGGATGTCGAGGTCGTTGGCGGCGAACCACAGGTTCCACCACTCGCCGTCATCGACGTGGATCAGGTTGTGTTTCACCAGATCTGCGGGGCTGTCGATGGGCTCGACGCTGGCCAGATAATCGGGGGAACAGATCGGAAACACCCGAGGACAAATCAGGCTGGTGCGCGAGTGAGCATATTGGCCATCCAACCCGTAGACGATGCCCAGGTCAGCGCTTTTGCCGTCCACTTCAGTGAAGGTCGAATTGGGTTCGATGGCGAACTTCAAGCCCGGGCGCAGATGACGCATGGCCTCGATGCGCGGCATCAGCCAGCGCTTGGCGAACCCCGGCACCACCATGATGCGCAGCCAGCGCTCGGCGTGCCTGGGCTGCGCCTCTTTTCCGGCCTCGATGATCAGTTGCAAAGCGGCGGCGATCTTGCGGTGGTACTTCTCCCCCGCCACTGTCAGGTTGACCCCGCGAGAGGTGCGCTCGAATAGTTGGATGCCCAGCCAGTCTTCCAGCAACTTCACGTGGCGGCCGATGGCCGGCTGGGTCACGTGCAGGGCCTTGGAGGCTTCGACATAGCTGCCCAGCCGGGCCGCGGCATCAAAGGCACGCACCGCGTTGAGTGGCGGTAAACGGTGGTCAGGCATGGTTTCCGAACGCCTTCTGCTGTTAAATTTTTTAACAGCCCCTATGTTAAAATTGAAGTTTCGCCCCTGCAACCCCTCGCTGATAATCGATCCACAGCAGAACAAAAAAACAGCTGGTTACAACACCCGAACGCAATCTCGATCCTGCCCAGAAAAATAATATCCATGGCCCGAGGGCACAGCTGTTTTCAGCATGTGCACAGGCGATGGGGGAATCGGAGGTAACGCATGAATGCCCTGCATTCGCTGCAAACGCTGGCGGTGTCCATCCGCTCAGTGCGTAAAGTCTACGGTGATCCAAAGACTGGCCCGGTGGCGCTCAAAAGCATCGACCTGGACATTCGCGACAACGAGTTCTTCACCCTTCTTGGCCCTTCGGGCTGCGGCAAAACCACGCTCCTGCGGATGATCGCCGGGTTCGAATTCCCTACCGAAGGCGAGATTCTGCTCTACGGCGAAAACATTGCTGATCGCCCGCCCTTCCTGCGCCCGGTCAACACGGTGTTCCAGCATTACGCGTTGTTCCCGCACATGACCATCGCCGAGAACCTGTCCTTCGGTCTTGAATCCCAGCCGATGGGCAAAGTCCTGAACAAATTGCAAATAGCCGAACGGGTGCGCGAGATGCTCGCCCTGGTGCAGATGGAACGCTTCGCCAACCGCAAGCCGGGGCAACTGTCCGGCGGCCAGCAACAGCGCGTCGCCCTGGCTCGCGCACTAGCGCCGCACCCCAAGGTCCTGCTGCTCGACGAACCGCTCTCGGCGCTGGACCTCAAGTTGCGCCAGGCCATGCGCGAAGAGCTGAAAACCATTCAGGCCCGCACCGGCATCACCTTCATCTTCGTCACCCATGACCAGGAAGAAGCCCTGACCATGTCCGACCGCATCGCCGTGCTGTCCGAAGGCGAAGTGCAGCAGGTCGGCCGCCCGGAAGACATCTACGAACGCCCGTGCAATCGCTTCGTGGCGGACTTCATCGGCGAAACCAACTTCATCGAAGGCACAGTCACCCGCGTCGAAGACGGCCTGGCCTGGTTCGCCGGCCCGGCCGGTCATCCGCTGCCTGCACAGCCATGCAGCGATGTGCGGGTCGGTGCCAACGTCGCATTGTCCGTGCGCCCCGAGCGTTTGCATTTGGTGCCGGGCAATACCGAATGTGCCTTGCCGTGCCGGATCGAGGCGCAGATCTACCTCGGCACCGACCTGCAATACCAGGTCAGCCTGAGCGACGGTTCGCGCCTCACCGTGCGCACCCCCAACTGCGTCGACCAGAGCAAACGCTTCGCAGCAGGAAGCCAGGCCGGTCTGTTGTTCGACCAGGGCAGCGCCAGCGTCCTGCACGATTGAGCACGAGGAATTGCCATGCACGCACTACCGATTGCCAACACGCTGGAACGTCGGCGGGCCTTCCAGAGTTTCCTCGGGGTCAGCCCGGCGCTGATCGCCATAGGCCTGTTCCTGATCGTGCCGATCCTGATTGTCATCGGCTATTCACTGATGGAGGCCAACCCCTACGGCGGGGTGAACAAGGTGTTCAGCACTGACGCCTACACCTCGCTGCTGTTCGAGCGGCAACTGGACGACAGCCTGGCCTTCGCCGACGCCTACCTGATCATCGCCCTGCGCTCCATCGGCATCGCCGGACTGACCACGCTCATCACCCTGTTGATCGGTTTTCCGGTGGCGGTGTGGCTGGCCATGCAACCGGCCCATCGCCGTGGCCTGCTGATTTTCCTGATCACCGTGCCGTTCTGGGCCAACCTGCTGATCCGCACCTATGCGTGGATTTTGCTGCTGCGTAACACGGGCGTGATCAACAACAGCCTGATGGGCATGGGCGTCATCCATGAACCGTTGCAACTGTTGTACACCGACGGTGCCGTGCTGCTGGGGCTGGTCTACACCTACGCGCCCTTCGTCGTGCTGCCGATCTACGCCACCCTGGAAAAAATGGACATCCGTCTGCTCGAAGCCGCTCAGGACCTCTACGCCGGACGCGTTCGCACCTTGCGCAAAGTAGTGTTGCCGATCGCCAGACCGGGGATTCTCGCCGGCGCCATCCTCACTTTCGTGCCTTGCCTGGGCGCGATGATCGCCCCGGAACTGCTCGGCGGTGGCACGCGGATGATGCTCGGCAATCTGATCTTCCGCCAGTTCAGCGATGCGCGTAACTGGCCATTCGGTGCGGCCCTGTCGCTGGTGCTGATGGCGGCGGTGATGTTGGTACTGACCGTCTATGCCTTGCGTGCCGAGCGCCAGCGCATCGCCAAAGGAGGTGTGTGATGATCGGCCTGTTCAAACGCAACACGCTGGGCGTGCAGGACTTCCCGGGCTTTGGCGGTTTCAGTTTCCTGTTCTACCTGTACCTCTACGCGCCGATCGTGGTGCTGGTGGTGTTCTCGTTCAACGCCAACCAGTCAGCCACGGTGTGGACCGGTTTCAGCCTCGACTGGTATCGCGCAGCCTTCGCCAACCAGGCCCTGCGCCAGGCGGCCGGCAACAGCCTGTTGATCGCAGTCTGCGCCAGCATGGTCGCCACGGCCATCGCCACCCTCGCCGCCCTGGGCACGTCACGGGGTGCGAAGTTCAAGGGCCTGCAACTGTCCATGGGCGCGATCATGTTGCCCCTGGTACTGCCGGAAATCGTGGTCGGCGTCGCCACTCTCGCGCTGTTCTCTACCATCGGTCTGTCCTTGGGCTACGGCAACCTGATCATCGCGCACACGGTGTTCTGCATCCCGTTCGCCTTTCTGCCGATACGGGCACGCCTTAACGACATGGACCTGTCTCTGGAACAAGCCTCGGCCGACCTGTATGCCGGCCCGTGGCGGACTTTCCGCAAGGTCACCCTGCCGCTGTTGATGCCGGGGATTTTCTCCGGGCTGATGCTGGCCTTCATCGTGTCGCTGGATAACTTCGTGATCTCGATGATGGTCTCCCAGGCCGGCACCACGACCTTGCCGATTTTCATCTTCGGCCTGTTGCGCATGGGTGTGACACCCGACGTCAACGCCGTGTCGACCCTGATCCTGGGCGTCTCGGTGCTGTTCGTCACGCTCTCTTATCTGCTGGGCAAAAAGAAAACCTGAACCTTCTACGCACTGTGGGGAAATAGCATGAGCAAGTGGATTAAAAGCATCGGCACTTCGTTGTTCCTGACTTTACCGCTGACCATGGTCGGCAGCGTTCAGGCCGCGGAAAAACTCAACGTGGTGAGCTGGAGCGGTTACTTTTCGCCGCAGATTCTCGCCAAATTCCAGAAGCAGACCGGCATCGAAGTCACCGTCGACTCCTACGATTCCAACGAAACCCTGCTGGCCAAATTGAAACAGGGCGGCGCCGGTTATGACGTGGCAATCCCGTCGCACCAGTTCGTGCCGATCCTGATCAAGGAAAAACTGCTGGAGCGTTTCGACCCGGTCAACGAGCCCTATTATGTCAGCGTCGTCGACAACCTGAAAAAACCCACCTGGGACCCGGAAGGCGCTTACTCCGTGCCGTTCATCTGGGGCACCACCAGTGCGGTGCTCAACACCGAGCGCTACAAGGGCCCTGCCGACAGCCTCAAGGTGCTTTACGAGCCGCCGGCCGAGTTGCAAGGGCGAATCAACATGTTCGACTCGGTCAGCGACGTGGTGGACATGGCCAGCCTGTACCTGAACATTCCGCTGTGCAGCGAAGACCCTAAGCAGATGCAGCAGATCCTGACCCTGCTCAAGGCGCAGAAACCTTTCGTCAAGACCTACAGCTCCAAGGCCGGTTCGATCCGCGAAAACCTCGCCTCGGGTGAAATCGACATGTCGACCTTCTGGGGCGGTTCGTCGATGCGCGCCCGGGAGATGAAACCGAGCCTGAAATACCTGTATCCGAAAGAAGGCGTACTGGCCTGGGTCGACAACATGGTCATCCCGACCGGCAGCAAGAACCCGGCAAACGCCAAGGCCTTCATCGCGTTCCTCAGCCAGCCTGAAAACGCGGCGATGACCCAGAACTTCCTCAAGCACCAGAGCCCGATCAAAGGCGTGGAGCCATTCCTCGATGCGGGCCTCAAGGACGCGCCGGAACTGCACATCCCCGAAGGCACCAACGTGGTGTTCAGCAAGACCTGCGGCGAAGGCGCGATCCGCCTGGCTGACCGTCTCTGGACCAACCTGATGCGTTGATCGCTACCGCCCCGACGCGATGGCGGGGCGTTTTTCCAGCCGTCTGAAAGGCCGCTTGCAATGAACTCTAATAACATCAGCGAACTGGTCCTGCTGCAGGCCCACGAGCTCGCCGAACGCATCCGCCTGCGCCAGGTTTCCTGCCGGGAAGTGATGCAGACTTATCTTGCCCATATCGAACGCTTCAACCCGCTGGTCAATGCGCTGGTGAGCCTGCAAGCGCCGCAAGACCTGCTGGCCCAGGCGGATATCCGCGACGCCGAGCTGACTCGTGGTCAATACCGTGGCTGGATGCATGGCTTGCCCCATGCCATCAAGGACCTGTCCCTGACCCGCGGCATCCGCACCACGCTGGGTTCGCCGCTGTACAAGGACTTCATCCCCGAGCGCGATGGCATCATGGTCGAGCGGATCAAGGCCGCCGGCGCGATTATCATCGGCAAGAGCAACACCCCGGAATTCGGACTCGGCTCGCAAAGCTATAACCCGCTGTTCGGCGCGACCGGTTGCGCCTACGACCCGAGCAAGACCGCAGGCGGCAGCAGCGGTGGCGCGGCGGCGGCGCTGGCCATGCACCTGGTGCCGGTGGCCGACGGCAGCGACATGATGGGCTCGCTGCGCAACCCGGCCGCCTTCAACAACATTTTCGGTTTCCGTCCGTCCCAGGGCCGCGTGCCGTTCGATGACAGCGCTGATCTGTTTATCGACCAACTCGGCTACGAAGGCCCCATGGCTCGCAGCGTACGCGATGCGGCATTGCTGTTGTCGGTGCAGGCCGGGGCCGATGCGCGGGCGCCACTGTCCATTGCCGAATCGGGCAGCGCCTTTGCAGCACCGCTGGATCGGGACTTCAAAGGCACTCGTCTGGGTTGGCTCGGCGACTTCAACGGCTACCTGCCGATGGAAGAAGGCATCCTCTCGCTGTGCGAGAAGGCCTTCGGCGATTTCGAAAGCCTGGGTTGCCAAATTGAACCGGTTCAGTCCGAATTCGCGCCAGAGAAGCTGTGGAGCAGTTGGCGGACATTGCGCCACTGGATGGTCGCCGGCTCGTTGGGCGCGACCTATGCCGACCCGCAAAAACGCGCGCTGTTGAAACCGGAAGCCTGCTGGGAAGTGGAAAACGGCCTGAAACTCTCGGCCACCGAGGTGTTTGCCGCCTCGGTGACGCGCAGCGACTGGTATCGGGCGATCTCCAGGTTATTCGAACAGTACGACTACCTGCTGCTACCCAGCGCCCAGGTGTTCCCGTTCGATAAAACCCGACCGTGGCCCGTCGCCATCGAAGGCGTAACCATGGACACCTATCACCGCTGGATGGAGGTGGTGATTCCCGGCACCTTGTCCGGCTGCCCGGTGGCTAACGTACAGGTCGGGTTCAACGCCAACGGCCTGCCCATGGGCCTGCAAATCATCGGCAGACACCAGGCCGACTTCGCTGTACTGCAACTGGCGCACGCGTACGAACAGGTCAGCCGCTGGTTCCAGCGCTGCCCTTCCCCCCTGCTTGGAGGGTCGATTTTGCTAAAGAGTTGATAAACGGTTGAAAGCGCAGAGAAATATTTTAGATTTGTGCTTGACGCATTCCCGTTACCGGTGAATAATGCGCGCCACTTGGCTACATAGCTCAGTTGGTTAGAGCATAGCATTCATAATGCTGGGGTCCGGGGTTCAAGTCCCTGTGTAGCCACCAAGTACTAAAAACGGCTTACCGCAAGGTAGGCCGTTTTTTTATGCCTTGAAAAAATGCGCTGCGGTAACAGGGAAATCCTGCACCGCATGCGCGCCTCGATCAGACGCGAACCGTCGGCAATGCCGACAACGCCCGTTCCCAGATCTGCCAGGTGCGCAACCAGACCATCGCCTGCCAATCGGCGTCGGCGGGATAGAACTGCTCAAGCAGATTCAGCTTGATCTCGCGCCCTGTTGCGTCATTCGGGTTGCCATGCAGATGCAGCCAGTGGTCATCGCGCAGATGACGGTGAACCTGCGGCCCCGGATAAGTCCCGCATTCAATGACAAACGGCATCAGCCGCACCTGCGGCAGCGCATCGATCAGCGCCTGCGAGGTGTAGCCGGTGGCCGTTGCCGCCACGCCGGTTTCGCTCAGGGTGTCGGCACCGGTTTGCAGGCTGTAGAGCCACGGACCATAAATCACCTGTGCATCCGCCAGCGCCGGATAGACGGACTCGGTGATGGTCAACAACATCGGATGACCGTACTCGCCAGCGCCCGTGTGCAAGTCGAAACACATGGCGACCTCGGCATGGGCCACGTGCTTTTGCACGATATTGTGCAGCGTGCGGTTCGACCAGCTCGGTGCCAGCCCGCCGAAAAACAGGCCGTCGGGATGAGCATGCTGACCGCCCTCGACAATCGACATGACTGCCGGCCAGCCGTGCAGGCGAATCTGCTCGTCGAGCAAGGCATCGGCACGCTCACGCTGCGGACCGTGCAACTGCGGGCAGGCATAGATTTCATGCAGGGCGTTGTAGGCCTGGTTGTCTGGCAGCGGGCGCTGGAAATCCAGGTGATTGCGGTTCAGGTCGATGTTGTCTTCGTTGACCCGGCGCAACCATGCCATGCCCCAGGGGTTGATGGCATGGATCATGACCACGGCGACATCCGTGGGCAGGGAGCGCTTGCCCAACTCCTGCAGCCATTTGATCTGGCAGCCCGAACCATAGAAGCCTTCGACCCCGTGGGTGCCGCACAGTGCGATCAGCAGGCGCTTGGCGTCCGGATCACCCAATACCGCCACATCCGTGCTCAGGGGCTCACCAAACGGCCCTTTGAGCGGGTGTGGATACTCGGTCAACGTTGCGCCGGCATTGATCGCTGCGGCCAGAAACTGTTCGCGCTGAGAGCGATAACTCGGCTGGGTTGGAAACTCGGTCTGCATGTCTGCCTCTTGTTGATTTTCTGGCCTGCCTGTTCGCAATGACCCTACAGAAAATTCCGCCATTGATGAAGGACAAAAGCGTCGGTGCCGTAGGACCTGGTTTGCGTCCCTCCCGGTCGGCCGATACAGTCCACTGATCGTAGATCCAACGGACGGAGTACCCACACGTGTTCTCAACCTTCCCTTTGCACCGCTACCGCCTGCCAGCTCTGGTTCTGCTCGCCAGCGCCTTGACCCTGACCGCGTGCAACAACACTTCAGTCCCGACCCTGCCACTCGCACCGGAAAGCGCTTCCGGTTTTCGCACCGACCTGAAAACTCAACACGCCGAAAAATACATGGCCGCAGCGGCCAACCCGCTGGCGGCCGAAGCCGGGCGGGAGATGCTGCGCCGGGGCGGTTCGGCCATCGACGCGGCGATTGCGATGCAAGCGGTGTTGACGCTGGTCGAGCCACAGTCTTCGGGCATCGGTGGCGGCGCATTGATCGTGCTCTGGGATGGCAAGGCCGTGCGTACCTACGACGGACGTGAAACCGCCCCGGCCGGCGCCACCGAGAAGCTTTTCCTGCAAGCCAATGGGCAACCGATGGGGTTCACCCAGGCGCAGATTGGCGGCCGCTCAGTAGGCACACCGGGCGTGCTGCGCGCCCTGGAACTGGCCCATCAAAAACACGGGCGCCTGCCCTGGGCACAACTGTTTGAACCGGCCATCCGGCTCGCCGAGCAAGGCTTTGCCATTTCGCCACGCCTGCATCAGTTGATCGCCGCGGACTCGTCCATGCCGCGCTCTGCGGAAATGATGGCTTACTTGCGCAATGCCGATGGCAGCCCGAAAGCCGTCGGCACAAACCTGAAGAACCCGGCACTGGCTGCCGTGTTCAAACGCATCGCCCATGAAGGTCCGGATGCCCTGTACAAAGGCCCGGTCGCCGAGGAAATCGCGGCCAAGGTTCAGGGTCACGCCAACCCCGGCAGCCTGTCCCTGACCGATCTAGCCAACTACCAGGCCAAGGAACGCGCGCCGCTGTGCACCGACTACAAGCGCTGGCAAGTCTGCGGCATGCCGCCGCCGTCATCAGGCGGGATCGCCGTGGCGCAGATCCTCGGCACGCTGCAAGCCCTGGAGACTCGCGACAAGCGACTGGCGCTGGCACCGCTGAAGCCGGTCAAGACCACGGCCCCGGCCGGCATCGAACCCGACCCGCAAGCGGTGCACCTGATCTCGGAAGCCGAGCGTCTGGCCTACGCCGACCGCGCTCAGTACGTCGCCGACACGGACTTCGTACCCGTGCCGGTCAAGGGCCTGGTCGACCCGGCTTACCTGGCCAGCCGCGCCGCCCTGATCGGTGAACGCAGCATGGGCACGGCCAAACCCGGCACTCCGCCGGGCATCCGGGTGGCCTATGCACCGGACCGTTCGCCGCTGCGGATTTCCACCTCGCAAGTGGTGGCCGTCGATGACGCCGGCGGTGCCGTGTCGATGACTACCACCATCGAGTCAGCGTTTGGCTCGCACATCATGGTCCAGGGTTTCATGCTCAACAACGAGATGACCGACTTCTCGTTCATCCCCGAGGAAAACGGGCAAAAAGTCGCCAACCGCGTCGAGCCCGGCAAACGCCCGCGCTCGTCCATGGCCCCAACCCTGATCTTCGACCGCCAGAGCGGCGAATTCCTCGCCACCGTCGGCTCCCCCGGGGGCTCGCAAATCATCGAATACGTGGCCAAATCCACCATCGGCCTGCTCGACTGGAACCTCGATGCCCAGGCCGCCATCAACCTGCCCAACTTCGGCAGCCGCAACGGCCCGACCGAACTGGAACAGGGGCAGTTCAGCCCGACGCTGATTCAGGCGCTGAAGGACAAGGGGCACAGCGTGAGCGAGATCGACATGACCAGCGGGACCCAGGCGATTGTTCGGGTGAAGGACGTCCAGGGAAAAGCGTCGCTGACAGGCGGTGCCGATCCTCGGCGTGAGGGGCAAGCGCTGGGAGATTGAGTCGTACGCGGCGTTTTTTATGCCTTTGAATCAAAAGATCGCAGCCTGCGGCAGCTCCTACAGGGAAACGCATTCCAATGTAGGAGCTGCCGCAGGCTGCGATCTTTTGATCTTTGCTATTAGGCGGTCAACGAATAGATCAACGCCGTAATCACCACCAGGCCCACCGCCGTCACTCCCAGTCGTTCAAGCCTAACGTTGCAATGCAATGAGAAAGGGCTTACCAGTGGGTAGGCCTTTTGTTTATGAGCAAGCTCGCTTATCGACTGATCTTCAACCCCTGCCGAACCTGGTGTTTTTCCAGTGCCAGCTCGATCAGTCGCGTCACCAGTTCGCTGTAGGTCATGCCGGCGGCCTGCCACAGTTTCGGGTACATGCTGATGCGGGTGAAGCCGGGCAGCGAGTTGATTTCATTGATCAGCACTTCGCCGCTGTCGGTCAGGAACACATCGACACGGGCCAGGCCGGAGCAGCCCAGTACCTGGAACGCTTCGACGGCCAGGGCGCGAATGCGCTCGCTGGCCTCGACGCTGATATTGGCCGGCACCACCACTTCAGCCGCCGTGTCGTCGATGTATTTGCTGTCATAGGAATAGAACCCGCTGCGCACCACGATCTCGCCGCAGCCACTGGCGATGGCGTCTTCATTGCCGAGTACCGCGCATTCAATCTCGCGGCCGCTGACGGCAGACTCGATCAGCACCTTGGTATCGAAACTCAAGGCCAGTTCCACCGCAGCGGTGTATTCGGCCTCGTCGGTGACCTTGCTCACGCCCACGGAAGAACCCTGGTTTGCCGGTTTGACGAACAAGGGCAAACTGAGCCGGGACTGAACCTCGGCAAAACCGGTACGCGCGGCCGTGGCACGAGTCAATGTCACGAACGGCGTCACGGCCAGGCCGGCATCGCGCAGCAGGCGCTTGCTGATGTCCTTGTCCATGCACACGGCCGAGCCGAGTACATCGGAGCCGACAAACGGCAGATCGGCCATGCGCAGCAAGCCTTGCAGGCAACCGTCTTCCCCGAGGGTGCCGTGGACAATCGGGAAGATCACATCGACGTGGCCGAGCATTTCCTGGCTGGAAGTTTCCACCAATTGCTGGCTGGCTTTCCCCGGCACCACCGCCAGTTCGCGATTGGACTGATTGAGGGCGATCAGCGCCGGGTTTTCCTGGTTCAGCAAAAAGTTGGAAGGGTCGTTGAGATGCCAGTGGCCTTGTTTGTCGATGCCGATCAGCACCGGCTCGAAGCGTGAACGATCCAGCGCATCGACGATGTTTTTCGCCGACTGCAACGACACCTCATGTTCGGCCGAACGGCCCCCGAAAATGATCCCCACGCGCAGCTTGCTCATGACCTGGCCTCATCCTGACAAATTAGAGAATGCGCCCCACAGTGCAGTATTTGCCCTTGGTTTTCTAGCGCACATGCCCCCTTCCGATCAGAAGACAGGGAACCGCTGACTGGGTTACCGTGTTGCGCATCAAGTTCAAGACGATCATCACCATGGCCAAGCGTGCGCCTCGCAATGACTGGTTCCTTCGCGCGCCCGATGTCGGCGGGCTACAGCGTTTCGAGGCGTTTTTTGCCGGCCATGGCTACGACCTTCACCGCCACGACACTTATGCCATCGGCCACACCCTGGCCGGGGTGCAGAGTTTTCAGTATCGCGGTGGCTGGCGTCACAGCCTGCCAGGCGCAACGATCGTGCTGCACCCGGACGAAGCCCACGATGGCGAGGCCGGCACCGAGTCCGGTTTCCAGTACCGAATGATGTACATCGAGCCGGCGCTGATCCAGCAGATGCTCGGCGGGCAAGCGCTGCCGTTCATCAAGACCGGGCTGTCGAACGATCCGCGCCTGTTCGCTGCCACGGGCGCGTTGCTGCGCAGCCTCGATTGCCCGCTCGATCCGCTGGAAGAACAGGATGCGCTGTTCGATCTGGCGCAAGCCATGAGCGCGGCTTCCGGTGCGCCGGGCAAACGCTCGGGCTTCGATTACGTGGCCGCGCAGCGTGCGCGGGAATACATCCACGGCGCCCTGGATCGTACCGTGACCCTGGATGAACTGGCACAACACAGTGGTCGGGATCGCTGGAGCCTGTCCCGGGATTTTCGCCTGCTGTTCGGCACCAGCCCCTACCGCTACCTGACCATGCGCCGCCTGGACATGGTCCGTGCGCTGCTGATTCAGGGTCAGAGCCTGGTCAGCGCCGCGCTGATCGCAGGCTTCACTGACCAGAGCCACATGACGCGGCAATTCGGCAAAACCTACGGCCTGTCACCGGCCCGCTGGATGAACATGCAGCGCCGTTGAGCCACGCACAATCGTACAAGAAGCGCATGGAGTCGCTGGCTATCGTGGGTTCACCAATCACCGCGAGAGCTGTTTCATGAACACTTACGAAAGCCTGAACTTCGCTGAAAAAATCAGCCGGATCGATTCCCACTGGTCGCCCCGGGTCATCGCCGAAATGAACGACTACCAGTTCAAGGTGGTGAAGCTGCTGGGGGACTTTATCTGGCACGACCACCTTGATACCGACGAAACCTTCATCGTGCTCGAAGGCCGGTTGCGCATCGATTTTCGCGATGGCCACGTGCTGGTGAACGCCGGGGAAATGTATGTGGTGCCCAAAGGCGTCGAGCACAAGCCCTGTGCCGAGCAGGAAGTAAAACTCCTGCTGATCGAACCCAAGGGCGTACTCAACACCGGTCGCGAAGGTGGCGAGCGCACGGCCGAGAATGATGTGTGGATATGAGCACTGACCGGCTCAAGCCTGCAAGGTCTTGCCGTCCACCGGCTCGCCAATGGTCAGGAAGTGCCCGCCCGCCACATGGTGCAAGGTGCGCAAGGCATCTTGCCCTTCGAAGTGCCAGCGGCCTTCGCTGAACACGCGCTCGTCAGCCTGGGCGGCAATCACTTCGGCCAGGAACAGATCGTACTGCTGGTGGTTGTTCGGCTCCGGCAGCAGGCGACATTCCAGCCAGGCCACGCAGCCTTCGAGCATCGGCGCATCAACCGACTGACCGGTGAACGTCTGCAAATCGTAGGTTTCAAACTTGTCGCGCCCCTGGCCCTGGGTCAACTCCAGGCCGGAGGTCGAACCGACGGTCTGCACAATGTCGGCCTGGGCAGCGCACGGAACGTTCAGCACAAAAGTGCCCGAGGCCTCCAGCAACTGGCGGGTCCAGGTGGACTTGTCCAGCACCACGGCAATTTTCGGCGGTTCGAAATCCAGCGGCATGGCCCAGGCTGCCGCCATGATATTGCGCCGGCCACCGTGGGCTGCGCTGACCAGCACGGTCGGGCCATGATTGAGCAGACGATAGGCCTTGGACAAGGGAACCGGACGGCGGTGGGAGGCGCTCATGGAAATCTGCTCCTGGGGGAAAGAGCCGATTGTAGCGACATCCCAAATGAAAAGATCGCAGCCTGCGGCAGCCCCTGCATTGGATTGGCGTACACCCTGCCGGATGTTGCTGCACGCTGCGATCTCTTGACAATCAGACGCTAGTTGGACAACTGATTGGCAAACTGCCCCACCGCATTGACCACTTTCTGCGCGCCGTCCTGGATCTCGACAATCACCGTACCCGCTTCCGCCGCCAGGGCCAGGCCCTGTTCGGCCTGGAGCTTGCCGTCGGTCATCAGCGCCACGGCGTTGCGCGCCATGTCCTGGTTCTGCCGTACCACGAGGACGATTTCGTCGGTGGCCTGGCTGGTGCGCGACGCCAGTTGCCGGACTTCATCGGCCACCACGGCGAAGCCCCTGCCCTGCTCGCCTGCACGCGCCGCTTCGATGGCCGCGTTGAGCGCCAGCAGGTTGGTCTGCTCGGCAATGCCGCTGATGGTCTTGACGATGGTACCGATCACCAGCGACTGCTCGTTCAGGGCTTCGATGCCATCGCCAGCGGTTTGCATGTGTCTGGCCAGGTCACGCATCACGTCCACGGCCTGGGTCACCACGGCGTTACCGCGCTGGGCGCTTTGGTCGGTTTGCTGCGAGGTGCTGTAGGCAATGTTGGCGGCCTCGGCGACGGCTTGTTCCTGATTGACCAGATCGGTAATCACCGTGGCGAACTTCACCACCTTGTAGAGCCTGTTGCTGGCATCGGCCACCGGGTTGTAGGACGCCTCCAGCCAGACCGTACGACCATGGCTATCGACACGCTTGAAACGGTCGGCCACGTACTCGCCCGCGTTCAAGCGACGCCAGAAGCCCTGGTACTCGGCACTGTTGTACTCCTCCGGCAGGCAGAACGTGCGGTGATGTTTACCTTTGATCTGCGCCAGGCTGTAACCCATACCACTGAGGAAGCGGTCGTTGGCCGTCAGCACGTTGCCGTTGAGGTCGAATTCGATCACCGCCGTGGAGCGTACCAGTGCGCCGATCAGGTTCTCGTGCTCGCGGGAGGCCTCGATGGTGCGGGTCAGGTCGCTGGAGAAGATCGAAAAATACTTGATCCGCCCATCGGCCGAGCGCACCGGTTGCAGGATCGAACGCAACCAGGCTTCCTGGCCCGTACCGCGCAACAGGCGCACTGCGCCGGCGAAGTGCTCGCCACGGGTCAGCGCGTTCTTGAAACGCTGCTGGAATTCGTCGAACTTCACGTGGTCCGGGACGAAGTCGTCGATGTGCCGGCCGATCAGGTCACCGCTCTTGTAGTGCATCTCGCCAAGGAAGTTCTGATTGACCGACTGAACCCGTCCATCGCTGTCGAGAGTCAGTACCAGCATCTCGCTTTCCAGACTTTCCTTCACTTGCTGGAGGCTGGAGAGTTCTTCACGAAGAGCCGACAGCTCCTGCTTCAAGCGTTTGTTGAACATGGGAATGCACCGATGGACAGGGGTAGAAAGCGATACGCAACCTAACCATCGGCCTTGGAAACATTTACTTAAGCGTGTTTCAGGCTTGCCCTGTAAAAATAGTTACGACGCGCACAATCAATGCGCGCCAGCAGTGGAACAGCCTGCGACTCTCGGCATCCGTGCACCGAAATAAGCCGCACTGCCCACGCCCACCGCGCCCATCACCGCACTGAACATCACGCAGATCCATGGACTCCACGGCATCAGACCGATCAACAACAGCGGTGTGACACTCGCCCATGCAGCGTAGGCAATGTTGTAGGTGAACGAGATGCCCGAGACGCGAATCCGCGCCGGAAACAGGCTGACCATCACCGATGGCACCGCACCGACCACCCCGCAGGACAGCCCCGCCAAGGCGTAGGCCAGGCCGATCCAGTCGCCGCCCATGATCAGGCAGCCATACAGCACGCCGATGCCCAGCGGCAGCAGCAGGCTATAGAGCATCACCGTGCGCCAGGCGCCGATGCGGTCGACCAGCAACCCGGCGAGCACGCAACCGATGTTCAAGAACACGATGCCCAGCGCGCTCAAGGCGAAGGTATGGCTGGCGGTCATGCCAAAGGTTTTCTGCATCATGGTCGGGGTGATGACCACGAACACCACGACGGCGGAGGTCAGCACACAGGTGAGAATCATCGCTGGCAAAATGGCCAGGCGATGCTCGCGCAAGACCGTGTGCAACGGCAGTTCGCCAGCCGCCTCCCGTTGCGCCTGCATGGCCATGAACACCGGGGTTTCGCTGAGCCAGCGACGCAGCCAGACACCAATCACCCCAAACACGCCGCCGAGCAGAAACGGGTAACGCCAAGCGTAATCGAGGATTTCCCCCGGGGTGAATGCCTGCGCCAGGAAGGTCGCGGTCAATGCGCCAATCAAATAGCCGAAGGTCAGTCCCGCCTGCAGGAAACCCAGGGCATAACCGCGATGGGCAACGGGTGCGTGCTCGGCGACGAATACCCAGGCACTCGGCACTTCGCCGCCCACTGCCGCCCCCTGGAGAATGCGCAGGGCCAACAGCAGCACCGGTGCCAGATAACCGATCTGCGCGTAGGTCGGCATGATCCCGATCAGCAGACAGGGCAACGCCATCATCAGGATGCTCAGGCTGAAGACTTTCTTGCGCCCCAATCGGTCGGCGAAGTGCGCCATCAGGATGCCGCCCAATGGTCGCGCCAGGTAACCAGTGACGAAGATCCCGAAGCTTTGCAGCAGGCGCAGCCACTCGGGCATTTCCGGCGGGAAGAACAGCTGGCTGAGGGTCAGGGCGAAAAACACGAAGATGATGAAATCGTATATTTCCAGCGCCCCGCCGAGGGCGGCAAGCCCCAGGGTCTTGTAGTCCGAGCGGCTGAACGGCGCCGCGCGCGAATCAGTGTTGGCAGTCATGTAAAGAACTCTGGCACAGGCAAAAACCAAGGCGCCCATGGTCTACGCAAACGCACCGGCGAACAACCCGTTAGACCAAAGTCCCATAACCACGAAACAGTCCCGCAAAAATCCTCGGCTTGAATTAATGTTGACGTCTGTCCAGACGGGCGGTTACTGCCCCGAAGACCACAACAAACATAAAAATCCGAGGTAATCTCCGTGGCCGCTGATATCGAAGATAGCCGCTCCGCCCGCTTTGCCCTGCGCTGCTCAAGTTTTGCCGAACGCTGGTTTCCCGACTCCTGGGTGTTTGCTGCCCTGGCGGTGATTATCGTGGCCCTGGCCACCATGGCGATAGGTGCCAAACCCACCGACGCCGCCATGGCCTTTGGTGATGGCTTCTGGAGCCTGATCCCCTTCACCATGCAGATGGCCTTCGTGGTGATCGGCGGTTATGTGGTCGCCAGCTCGCCACCGGCGGTGAAGCTGATCGACCGACTGGCAAAACTCCCGAAAAACGGCCGCTCCGCCGTGGCCTGGGTCGCGCTGATCTCGATGGTCGCCTCGTTGCTGAACTGGGGATTGTCCCTGGTGTTCGGCGGTTTGTTGGTGCGCGCCCTCGCCCGCCGCACCGACCTGAAAATGGACTATCGCGCCGCCGGTGCCGCCGCGTATCTGGGGCTTGGCGCTGTGTGGGCCTTGGGCCTGTCGTCGTCCGCCGCACAATTGCAGGCCAACCCGGCGAGCCTGCCGCCGTCGATTCTGTCGATCACCGGGATGATTCCATTCACCCAGACGATCTTTCTCTGGCAGTCCGGCGTGATGCTGCTGGCCTTGATCGTCATCTCGCTGATCATTGCCTACGCCACCGCCCCCGGCCCGAACTCGGCACGTGATGCCAAGGCCTGCGGTGTCGATCCGAGTTTCAACCTGCCACCGCTGCAACCACGCACCCGCCCCGGCGAATGGCTGGAACACAGCCCGCTACTGACGATTCTGCTGGCGTTGCTGGCTGCCGGGTGGCTGTTCCATGAGTTTTCGACCAAACCGGCTATCAGCGCGATTTCCGGGCTGAACACCTACAACTTCCTGTTCATCATGCTCGGCGCCCTGCTGCACTGGCGTCCGCGCAGCTTTCTGGACGCCGTGACCCGTGCGGTGCCGACCACTACCGGCGTGCTGATCCAGTTCCCGCTCTACGGTTCGATCGCGGCGCTGATGACCACGGTAAAGGGCGCCGATGCGCAGACCCTGGCCCATCACATCTCGACCTTTTTCGTCAGCATTGCCTCCCACGACACCTACGCGCTGCTGATGGGCGTGTATTCGGCGATTCTCGGCTTCTTCATCCCGTCCGGCGGCGGCAAGTGGATCATCGAAGCGCCGTACGTGATGCAAGTGGCCAATGACCTGAACTACCATCTGGGCTGGGCGGTGCAGATCTACAACGCCGCCGAAGCCCTGCCCAACCTGATCAACCCGTTCTTCATGTTGCCGCTGCTGGGCGTTCTGGGGTTGAAGGCACGGGACTTGATCGGCTTTTCGTTCGTGCAATTGTTGGTACACACGCCATTGGTGCTAGTGTTGTTATGGGCACTGGGGACGACGCTGGCGTATTTGCCGCCAGTAATGCCGTAACCATAAAAAGGGCCGATATTGATATCGGCCCTTTTTGTTCCGCCCTGTCTGTTTCAGTATCTGCCGGACTTATACGCTGAAAAGGATCTGAGCATGTTCAAACTCGCGGCACTCACTCTCGCAGCCCTCACCCTGAGCACCACCGCCCACGCCGATGCCAACTTGAAGTTGGGCACTACCGAGCGCGTTACCCGCCTCTTCGCCTACCCCAACAATTGCAACGTGATCTGCTTTCGCAACTGGACGCTTGAGCAAACCGTCGAGCACTACCTGACCCAGAGCGTGCAGCGCGATGGCTACGGTGACGCGAAGGTTCTGGTCAAAACCGATAACGGTCAGCTCCACGCAGAAATCATCGGCGTGCCCAACGGCTATGAAAAACCTCTGGCAGCGCTACTCGATGCCGGTGACCTGGCCTATAACGGCGCCAGCAAACTGAATGCCGACGGCAAATGGGCGTACAGCTGGTATTTGTTCCTGCCGCTGGGCATGGCCCTGGAAAATCGCAAAAGTGTCGAGCTGCTGCACTTCCCGCCCGACTATTCGTTGACCCAGGCCCAGGATTACCTGAAGTCCGCCACCACGGATCGTTGGGCCACGCTACTCACCGCCAATGGCATCCCGGTCGAGCAGACGCCAGGCTTTCAGACCATTGTCGACATCGCCCCTATCGCCGCCCCATCCAACGCCGGCAAGGACCTGGAGGGCGTCTACAGCTACTTCAACGACTACCAGACCACCATGGTCAAGAACGTCAGCCTGCACGCCAATGGTGAAACATTGCCAATGGTCGCCTTCGGCGCGCCGGTGCGTAACTGGATCAAACAACAATACGGGGCGACCGTGAACGTGCTGGGCCTGGCAACGATCAGCCCGAGTGACGGAGTGAACGTGCGGGTGCTGGGTTCCAACCACCCGAGCTACATCTGGTACGCCGCCGATCCGGCGAACTATTCCGGCAGCGATGCCAAGGCCAAGGCCGATGCGGCGGGCCTGAAAGTCATGGGCCAGGATTTGAGCGCCGCGTGCTGGCAGGCCGTCATGGGCAGCCAACCGGACAGTAATGCCGATGTCGAGCTGAAAACCTGCACGCAAACCTGGCAAGTGGCCGAGAAGGAAAAAACCTGCACGCTGTTCTACACCTCGATTCGCAACCTGACGCCGGGGCAGGCTGCGGCCAAATGCTCGACTGCACCGGTCCAGCTGCAGCTCAAACAGCTCAAGGCGCCAGCGCCGGCCACTGCCCTGCCCGTTCCACCGCTATAAACCGATTGATGGCAGTCGACCTGTCAGTTATGACAGTAGACTGCCCGCGATATCTGCGAGAGGCTTGGGCCGTACCCATGTGCTGCGGCGCTGACAGGATCGTCAGCCGATGGAAGTCGCAGCACCCAGCCGACAAGGAACGTTATGAAAGCCAACGCACTGCGCAAGTCTCTCGCACCACCGCAGGGTGTTTACCCTTTTGTCGAGTTGCCCCTTCACCTCGGATTTCCATCCCTGGCCGATTTCGAGATTCTCTCGAATGACAAAGGCACGCCGAAGGCCATAGCAGCGCTGCGCGAGTTTCCCCGCATCAGTCGAATCTGCCGGGTATCAGGGCATTTGCTGCCCTATCGCAGCCGACATACCCGTCAGCTGGCGCCCGATGTTCACGTCTATGACCCGCGTTTCTGCGGGCTGCTGCGCCACTCTTGCGACCCGAATGTGTTTCTGGACATGAGTGAGCTGTGGTTATGGGCGCTGAAGGACATTCAGAAAGGCGACTGGCTGTCGATGGATTACGCTGCCACGGAAGACAAGCTGCTGCGCCAGTTCGCCTGCCACTGCGGTTCGTATAACTGCCGGGGCTGGATCACCGGTTACGATGAAGCGCCGAACGCCGACGGCCAGCCGTTTTTGCAACAGTGGCGTCGGCAGAGTCTGCGCTGAGGGACTTTACAAGGGCTCGAACGGACGCAGGCGGTACTGCGGTGGCAGTTGCTCGAAACCGCTGATGGTCGCATTCAGGCTCTTCCAGCGGCCATCCTTGATGCCATAAATGCAGCCGTGGATCGACAGGCTCTGCCCGCGGTGCCAGGCGTTTTGCACAATGCTGGTGTGACCGACGTTGGCCACCTGCTGGATAACGTTGAGCTCGCAAAGACGGTCGACCCGTTCTTCTTCGGTGGCCAGTTTGGCCAGTTCTTCGCGCTTTTCGTAATACAGGTCGCGAATCGAGCGCAGCCAACCGTCGATCAGGCCGAACTGACGATCCTGCATCGAGGCGCGCACACCGCCACAGCCATAATGACCGGTGACGAGGATGTGTTTGACCTTGAGCACATCGACCGCGTACTGAATCACCGACAGGCAGTTGAGGTCGGTGTGCAGCACCACGTTGGCCACATTACGGTGTACGAACAGATCGCCCGGCAGCATGCCGACGATCTCGTTGGCCGGCACCCGGGCATCGGAACAACCGATCCACAGGAACTCCGGAGTCTGTTGGCGAGCCAGCTTGGCGAAGAAGTCAGGATCTTGCTCCTTGATCGCAGCGGCCCAACGCTCGTTGTTATCAATCAGATCTTGTAATTCGTTCATGCAATGAAGCCTCGAGAATGATGCGCTGCTTTGACAGACGACAGCCCGTCGGGGTCACGCGCATAATACAGTTGCCCCTGATGCCCTGATTCCTGCTACGGCCAGCCGACGCTCCATGCCGGTGGAATTCTCATGAGCCCGATGGGTCCACCTTAGTAAGGTTCACAGTATGAGGTATTGCCATGAATGATTCACGGCGTCCGTACGATGCGGTGCAACCGGAACCCATCGATGACGACGAAGACCGCATGGGCTCGGTGCGTGAGCTGGATTTCGATGAAGAAGAGCCCGGCGCCAGAATCGGTGACGAATTGCCGGACGGGGAGCGCGGGCAACTGATGCCTCGTCGGCGCGTGCGTGAAGCGGGCCTGACCGGTGCCTCGACCGGAAACCATCAACCTACCGACGATGACTTGAGCCCGGAAACCCTGATCCGTGAAGACGGCGCCAGGGATGCCCATGAGGCGGGCAATGATAGCCGTGCGGATTGGGACCTGAGCATCGTCGACGAGGATGATATCGGCGGTGGCGATGGCCTGGATGAGGCGGAATTGGCGCGGCGCGATCCGATGGACGGCAAGCGCTGATCTTCGGTGTCTGTCAGGCGCTCATCGCGAGCCGGCTTTTAAAACTGCTCAATCCACCAAAGTACAGGCCATGACCACCGCATCTTCGCGTCCACCCACCGCCGGGTAGTAATCCCGGCGCCGGCCGATCTCGTTGAAACCATAACGCTCGTACAACTTGAACGCCGCGGTATTGCTGTCGCGCACTTCCAGGAAACACTCCCGGGCGTCGGCCTTGTAGGCAATCGACATCAAATGCTCAAGCAATGTCAGCCCCAGGCCGCGGCCCTGGTTTTCCGGCTTGACCGTGATGTTCAGCAGGTGCGCCTCGTCGAGGATGATCTGCACCACACCGTGGCCCACCTGTTGCTGACCTTCGAACATCAGCCAGATCTGATACTTGCCCAGGCCATCGAGGAAAATCCCGCGGGTCCAGGGATGGCTGTAGGCCGCGTATTCGATTTTCAGTACAGTTTCCAGGTCCGCCTCGGTCATCGGGCGAAACGATACAGCGTCACTCATTCGATTCTTTCCAGCGCGCCATCAGCCGGCGCATGGCTTGCCAGACATCAGCCTTACGCTGTGGCTCTTCCATTAATAATTCCAGGCCCGGCACCGCCCAGGCCGAGCCCAGGCCTTCGATCTGCAACTCGCGATTGAACGCCTCGGCATCCGCCTCGCCGGCAAACCGCACCGCAGGCAGGCCGATCAGCCACAAGCAGGCGCAGGGCGTTTCTTCCATGCGCACCGAGAGAAAACCTTGCACGAAGTCCCGGGCCGCTTCCGGCCCCTGATCCATCGTGCCTCGCACCAACAGCGGCCAACGCACCGGCTCACCGACGATCTGCGGGCTGTCCGGCAGACCGGCGGCACGCAGCATGTCCTTGAGCAGCAGGTAGGCAGGATCGCGAGTCTGGAAGGATTCGCCCGTAGGTAACTCCACCAACAGCAGGCAACGCCCGGCCCGCAGCAATTGCAGGGCGAAACGCGGCGGCGGCACGATGGGCGCCTTGACCACCACGGGCGCCTCTTCGGCCTCTTCCACCGGTTTGGCTCCCGTGCGCGTGCTCGCCAACGATGGGCGCGGCACCTCGATCTTCGCCCGCTCGGCCGGTTTGACCACAGGCGCCATGGGCGTCGGAGCCACAACAACGGGCACGACAGGCGCGACCACCGCCGGCTCGGGGATCTCCAGCAGCTCGGGCCGCGACGGCGCGGCAAAGGGCAATTCGGTGCGTGGCAGCCAGTTGACCACCTGCATGGCAGCCAGATAAGCGCGACGACGGGACTCGATAAGCAAAGGTCGGCCACTTGTGGATAACTAAAGTGCGCTGATTCTACCGCCGTTCGCTCAAGATCGCCCGCAGTTGATCGATGCACTTTACCGAAAAGAAGGCGACAGTCCGTCCCGAGATTGAATCGCATTGCCCCCGATGCAGTACAATCGCGGCTTTTAATCGCCAACCAGCCGGCCATTCCGATGATCGAACCCAAGCGCGTCTTGCGCGCCCTCGCTGAACACTGGGCACTTCTGGAGCCACTGTGCGAGCACTTCGACCAAGGCACACTGAGCCTCAACGAATTGCGTTCACAGTTGGCCGCCCAGCAACTCGACAGTACGCCGCAGGACATCACCAGCCTGCTCGACGTGTGGATTCGCCTCGATATTCTGGTTCCAGTGGCCAAAAGCCCGAACCGTTTCGAGCTCAATGCGCAGATTCACGACTTCCTCGCCTATCTGCGCCGTGAACACCGCCTGGGCCTGTGCCTGGAGATCGAAGCCTACCTGCGCCACCTGGAGCGTCTGGCCGGTTATATCCAGGACGCGTTCGATATCCGCGATGGCAATGACCTGGCCCGCCAGTTGCGTCTGCTCGACATGCGCGTGCGTGACGTACTGAAAAAACTCGATAACGACGAACAGGCCCTGGTGGCAGTCGCCGAACGGGCGAAAACCAGCGACCGGCAGATTCCGCTGCGCCAGCGTTACGCTGAAGTGCTGGCGACCTGGGACGAATACGTCGAGCCGATGATTGATCTGGTGAACGCCGACGGCGCCTTCGAACAAGGCGTGCGCAAGGTCGAAACCGTCTTGCTGAAGATGCTCAGCGAACAGCAGCGCCTCGGCCACCTGGTCGACGACGACATGCTGCTGCGCACCCACGCGCGCATCCTCGAAATGCAGACCAGCGCTCAACTGACCCTGCGTCATGCCCGCGAACTGCTCTTGCCGCTGCGTGAAGAAGCGCGCCGGCACAACGCAGTGACCCGTGGCGCCGCATTGGCCCTGTCGATGATCCGCCGCAAAGGCATCGACGCCGTGCCGCAAGCGGCGATGCCGATGTTCACTCGCCCGCAAAGTACCTTCCTCGGCAGCGCCAGTCAGGTCGAAGCCTACGTTTACGCCCTGGCGCGTTTCGAGCCGAAACCGGCGCGCTTCCCCAAGGCCCACAAGACCCAGAAAGGCGAAGCCCCGCGTGCGCCGCGCACCGTTCGGGAAATGCTCGAGCGCTGCGAAGACGCCCTGCCGATGCCAGACCTGATGACCTGGCTGCTGGAGCAGGAACCGGACGGCGCCACCGACGAACTGCTGTACTGGTTCTCGCGTCTGTCGCGGGAAAAACGCTTCACGCGAGAGCGTCTGGAGCGTCGCCAATACCATACTCACGAGCACCAGGTCAGCCTGCGCTCCTTCGCCCTGCTCTCGGTCAGCGACACCGCCGCCGAGGATTCTGCGAGCACTCCTTATGCATCTTGATCTATCCGAACTGTCCCATCTGGCACCGATCTTTCGCGAGCTGTTCAAGGGTTACCACGTCAGCCGCCGAGATCCGGAGCTGTACGCACAGTTATCGAACTTTCAGGACCAATACCGCACGCTGTTCAAGGCCCTGGGCTTTGAGCTGGTCTGCGACACCCGCGGTTTCTACTACTTCGTGCCGGACCTCGCGGCGGCGGCGGTGAACAAGACTGCCCAGCGTCTGGCGCTGTTCACCTTCATCCTCGTCGAGCACCTGGCCGACCAGGGCCGCGACCCGATCGCCGTGCTCGACGGTGGCAGCCTCGGTCGCGATGAGCTGCCGTCGTTGCTGGAAAAGTACCGCGACCTGTTCATCCAGGCCGAAGTGCAGACCCAGGACGAACTGGAAGAAAAGATCATGCGCCGCATGACCCAACTCGGCTTCGCCAGCGAAGAAAACGGCATCTACCGTTTCCTGCCGCCGATGCACCGCTTCCTCGATGTGTGCCTGTCGGTGCAGCAGGACCGCGATCTGGCCGCCAGCCTGCACAGCGTCCTGCCGTTGCCGGTGCCGGTGCTGATCGACGACGACAGCGACGAAAAACTGCTGCAGACCGATGACCCGCTCGACCTCGCAGAATTTGAAGATGAAAGCGAAGAAGACGCCCTGGCCCGCGCCATCGCCGAAGAACAGGAGCTCGACGCATGAGCAAGGAACGTTACGGCATCCGCCGCTTTGCCCTTTTGAACACCGCCGGCTATAGCCTTGGCCTGTTCCCGCTGGAAGAGCCGCTGTCGGTGTACGGCGCCAACAACCTCGGCAAATCCGCCTCGATCAATGCCTTGCAGTTCCCGATCCTGGCGCGCATGTCGGACATGAGCTTCGGCAAGTACAGCCTGGAGCAATCCCGGCGCTTCTACTTCGCCTCGGACACCAGCTACATCCTGGTAGAAGTGAACCTGCCCCACGGTCCCCACGTGATCGGTGTAGTCGGTCGCGGCCCGGGCGGCGGTTTCGGTCACCAGTTCTTTGCCTACGCCGGCAAACTGGACCTGGCCCACTATCAGAAAAACGACACTTGCCTGCGCCAGAAAGAACTGTTCACCAACCTTGAGCGCGAAGGCCTGAAAGCCTACGAACTCAAGCCAGACGAACTGCGTCGTTTGCTGGTCGGTGGCCACACCTCGATTCCGCTGGACCTGACGCTGATCCCGCTACGCTCCACCAGCGAGCAGAGCCTGAAGACCTTCCGTGCGCTGTTCATCAACCTGCTGCACATGCGTGAAATCACTGCGGCCAAGCTCAAGCAACTGTTCCTCGACGCCTTCGAGCACAGCTTGCGCTCCGGCAGCGTCGATTACATCGCCGCGTGCGAAGAAGCGTTCCGCGATGTACGCCGCATGGAGCAGGACTACAACTCGCTGGTCGCCGCCGGCCCGCTGGTCGAAGCCCTGGCCAACGGCGTGAAGCAACGCGACATCCTGCGCGGCAAGCTGCACCGGATCTCGCCCCTGCTCGACTCCTTGCTGGGCACCTGGTCGGACTACGCCAGTGCGCGCAAGGAAGAGCTGACCATTCAGGCCGAGCACTACCGCAACGAGCAGGACGCCCTGCAAAACGACCAGCGCGGCGGCACTCAGGAACTGATGCGCCTGGAGCGGGAAATCACCGGCATCCAGCGCTGGCTCGGCGAATTGTCGGTGCTCAAGCATCGCTTTGCCCTGATCGATGACGTCAAGGTGCTGGAACAGCAACTGCTGGCTGCAAAGGACGCCCACGACGAACTCGCTGGTGCGTTGGCGCAATCGCGCCAGTTCAGCGCCGAAGACCTCGAAGAGCGTCTGCGCGATCTGGAAAAACGCCTGAAGTCGGTCAAACAGCAACTCGATCACGCCGACAACAACAGCTACGCCCGCCTGCGCGAAGAATTCTCGCAGCAAGACGTCGAGCGCCTGATGCGCCTGTTCAACAGCGCACTGTTCAGCCTGCCATTGGGCGAACACGGCATCACCCTCGACGACGACGGCGAGTGGGTCAAATCCGTGGAGTTGATCCTCGACGGTTTCAAAGGTGAACGCTTCGAAGTGCCGGGGCTGTCCATCGACATCTCGCACATCGAACCTCCGGCATTGCAGGCCCTGGCTGACCGCGCGGCATTGCGCGATCAGAAAGAGCGCCTGGAAAAAGAACTCAAGCAACTGAAAACCCAGCAAGCCGTGGCTGCCGACCGCGCTGCGAGCAAGACCCAGACCGAAGCGCTGTACCAGCAAGTGCTGGATGCTCAGAAAGCTCTGGAAGATTTCCGCCGCGCGCAAACCCTGAGCGCCGAAGAAGGCGACAAACTGGAACAGCTGGCGCAGATGGAAGCCGCGCAAGACGAATTGAAGCGTTCCAGCGACGCCTTCACTGAGCGCGTCCAGCAACTGTCGGCCAAGCTGCAATTGGTCGGCCGGCAGATCGGCGACATGGAAGCCAAGCAACGCACCCTCGACGACGCCCTGCGCCGCCGTCAGTTGCTGCCGGCGGACCTGCCGTTCGGCACACCGTTCATGGACCCGATCGACGATTCCATGGACAACCTGCTGCCGCTGCTCAACGACTATCAGGACAGTTGGCAGGGTCTGCTACGGGCCGATGGTCAGATCGAAGCGCTGTACGCTCAGGTGCGCCTCAAGGGCGTGGCCAAGTTCGACAGCGAAGACGATATGGAGCGTCGTCTGTCATTGCTGATCAACGCTTACGCGCACCGCACCGATGAAGCCCTGACCCTGGGCAAGGCTCGTCGTGCCGCCGTGACGGACATCGCCCGGACCCTGCGCAACATCCGCAGCGACTACGACAGCCTCGAACACCAGCTGGCACTGTTCAACCGCGAGATCAACAAACGCCAGGTCTCCAACCTGCAAAGCTTCCGTATCGTGCTCGCGCCGAACAAGGAAGCGCTCAAGCACATCGACCAGATCATCCACAGCGCCGGTCAGTATGAGGAAGGCGAAACCCTGTCCGTCTTCGACCTCAGTCAAAGCGCCGAGCAGGACAACAAGAACGAAGAGGCCAAGGAATACCTTGCGCGACTGGTGGCCGCGAACCACAACCAGCTCGGCCTCAAGGACTTGTTCGAGCTGGCGTTCGAGATCACCAAGGTCAACGGCCAACCGGTGATCCACACCGACATCGACGGCGCCGCCTCCAACGGCACCACCATGACCATCAAGGCGCTGACCAACATGTACTTGTTGCTGCACTTGATGGACCGCGACCAGGCCGGTCGCGTGCGCCTGCCGTACTACCTCGACGAGGCGGCGGATATCGATGAGAAGAACCAGGCCGCACTTCTGGAAACCAGCCTGCAATTGGGCTTCGTGCCGATTCTGGCGAGCGTGAAGCCGCAGGTCTGCGCCAGTGTCGCCATCGACCTGGAGGGCGGCAGCGGCCCGGCCGGCATCTACATCGACGAGGCGGACTGGAAGTACATCCGTCGTCACGATCAGGTGAAGGTGACGGTCAACGAACAAGCGGATGAGCCGGAGCTGGATGCGGTCTGAGGCTTGAATCGAAGGCAATAAAAAGGCCGCGATCCAAAATGGATCGCGGCCTTTTTATTGCGCATCTTTTAGCTGTATTGGCGAGTTTTAAAGCCCTATCGCGAGCAAGCTCGCTCCCACAAAAGTTGCGGTGAAACAAACACCACTAAACCCTGTGGGAGCGAGCTTGCTCGCGATGGCGTCATTACAGACGCCCGATCAATTTCCAGTCATTTACCCAGGCTGATCTTCGGCGCCCAGGTCAGCCATTCATCTTCAAACTTGTCGAACAGTGCGAACGTCTGCGCCGGTTGCGCCGGGCCGCCCATGCGCTCACCGTCTGGCGTGGCAAAGGCGACACCGCCCTGAATCATCGTCTCCAGGGATTCGGTGCGCACCGTTGCGCCTTTGAACAGGCCGACATCGAAGTCGAAACCGCTGGTGTTCCAGAAGCGCGTGCCGCTGCGTACCAGTGGCGCGTACTTCGGCTCGATCAGGATATGGATCAGGACACGATCAGCGGTCTGGCCCAGTTCATAACCCGTCACCTTGCCCACGGTGATTTCGCGATACGTCACCGGCACGCCGGCCTTGAGCGATCCGCGACGAGCGGCACTCAGCACCAGACTCAATCCCGCTTCCTGCCTGGCGGTTTCTGGCGCTGCGACCAAAGCGACAAAGTTCTTCTGCGGCCCCAGATTTTTCGCTGCCGGTTGTACCTCGATGTATTGCCCGGTCACCAGGGTTTCGAGGTTGGACGTCTTGATCAGGCCCAGCTCAGGCTTGACCACCCAGAACTGACTGCCGACCCGGGCGATGCGTTCCGGCACTTCGGTAATCCGCGCGGTCAGCAGCACCGATTGCAGGTCCTCGCTGAGATCAACGTCCTCGATCTTGCCGACATCCAGGCCCTTGAAGCGAATCGGCGTGCCCGTACGCAAACCATCGGCGCGGTCTACCTTGATGCTGATCACCTCGCCCTTTTGTGTGGCGTCGTCACGGCTGGCAAACAAGCGGAAACGTGGGATGCGCTTGCGTAGCGGCGCCTTGGCTTCCGGGGTTTCAAACGCAATACCGCCGGCCATCAAGCTTTGCAGCGACTCACTTTTGACTTGAATCCCACCGGTCAGTCCGCCCGTGAGCGTGATGCCGCTGGCATTCCAGAAGCGTGTCGAGGCGTTGACCAGATCCTCGTATTCCTTCTCGATGTGCACGCCGATGATCAACTGTTTTTTGGTGCGCGAGAACTGATAGCTCTGTACCGAACCGACCTTGACCTGTTTGTAGAGAACCGGGCTGCCGACTTCCAGCGAGCCGAGATTTTCGGTGAACAACACCAGGTGCAGGCCCGGTGCACGCAGATCCAGCGGTGGTGCCTTGGCCCGTGCCGTAAACTCCCGTTGTGGCGCCGCCCCCTTGTCGCCAGGCCGCACAGCGATGTAGTTGCCTTTGACCAGCGCTTCCAGGCCGGTAATCCCCGCCAGGGAAATCGACGGTTTGACCACCCAGAATTGGGTGCCTTCGACCAGGTAATCTTCGGCCAACGGATCCATCGTCAATTCGGCGGTGGCTCTGGACAGATCAGGGTCGACCTTCAGCGCCTTGAGATTGCCGACCTGAATGCCTTTGTACATCACCGGCGTACGACCGGCCTGCAAGCCTTCGAAGTCGCTGAGCTTGACCTTGACCCGGATTCCGGCCGCCGCTGCATCGAAGTCTTCGTAGAGTCTGAACGGCAGGCTTGGGTCGGTAGGCGGGCTGTCCTTGCGGTTTTCAGGCGTAGCGAATGCAATACCACCGGCGACGATGCTGGCCAACGACTCGCTGCGCACTTTCACACCGGACAGATTGGCATCGATGCTGATGCCGCTGGCGTTCCAGAAACGTGTGTGTTTGCGTACCAGCTTGGCGTAAGTCGGCTCGATGAAGACCTTGAGCTCGACGGTGCTCTGATCCTCGGACAGCACGTAGCTCTTGATCTGGCCCACCTTGATCTGTTTGTAGAACACCGGGCTGCCGCGGTTCAACGAACCCAGGCGATCTGCCTTGATGGTCAGGTGCAGACCGGGTTGGGCATCGGAGAGCGGCGGTTCCTGGGCCAAGGCCTTGAACTTGCGAACCGGTTCACCCTCACCCGGACTGATCGCAACGTAGTTGCCCGAAACCAGCGTCTCGAGGCCCGTGATACCGGCCAGCGTCACGCTCGGCTTGACCAGCCAGAAACGCGTGCTGGTGCGCAGATATTGTTCCACGTCCTTGTTCATTTCGATGCTGGCGATCACACCTTTGGAACTGCCCTCGTCATCGAGCTTGAGGCTTTTGACCTTGCCGACCGACATGCCCTTGTAGACGACTTCCGTCTTGTTGGCCTGAATGCCTTCGCCACTCTCGAAACGCACCTGAATCTCGATGCCGGTTTCGTTATAGGCACGCCAGCCGAGCCAGCCGCCAATGATCAAGGCGATCAGGGGCAACACCCAAATGGCAGACCAGTTAGAGGCCGGTCGGGTTTTCGCTACAGGCAAATCAGTCATGGTCGTCGTCCGACTCCGTGTTATCCCAAATCAGTCGGGGATCGAAAGTTACTGCGGCAAGCATCGTCAGAATCACCACAGTGGCGAAGGCGATGGCGCCAAGATTGGCTTCGATGCTGGCAAGCCGCCCAAAATTCACGACCGCCACGAGGATGGCGATCACAAAGATATCGAGCATCGACCAGCGACCGATGAATTCAATGAAACGGTACATCCAGATACGCTGGCGAGCCGAAAGGGGCTGACGGCGCTGCACGGAAAACAGCAGCAGAGCGATGCCTACCAGCTTGAAGGTCGGCACCAGGATACTGGCGATAAACACCACGGCCGCAATGGGGAACATGCCGTAGTGCACCAACTCGATCACACCCGCCATGATCGTGCTGGGCGCACCTTTGCCCAAGGAGTTCACAGTCATGATCGGCAACAGATTGGCCGGTATGTAAAGAATGGCGGCGGTAATCAGCAATGCCCAGGTGCGCACCAGGCTATTGGGGCTGCGGGCATGCACCAGCGCTCCGCAGCGTGTACAGACTTGCTCATCGCTATCAGCTTGCTGCCTGTTCAATTCATGACATTCCTTGCAAATCAGAATGCCTGCATCAATCGCCCGCATGGGCATCCTCTCCTGATAACGCTTGCCAGATCTGGTGAGGCGACATTACGACCTCCAGCCAGACTTGAATCAGCAACAATCCAATGAAGCACGCCAGGCCGAGGCCTACGGTGATGGCTGCCATATCTGCCAGCTTGACGATCGCCACGAGTACGCCCATGAAGTAGACCTCGAGCATCCCCCATTCGCGTATATGGTGATAAATGCGATAGAGCAACAAGCCGTAGCTGCGTCCGACATCGAAACGGATACTCAACAATACGGCCAATTGACACAGCAGCTTGAGCAGCGGGATCCCCATGCTGCACAGGAACACGACCACTGAAACGCTTTGCATGCCTGTATCAAAAAGGGCGATAACACCGCTCCAGACAGTGTCTTGCGAAGATTGCCCGAGTAGATTGAGCTGCATGATGGGTAAAAAGTTCGCCGGTATAAACAGCACCAGGGCGGAGATGACCAAGGCGAGACTGCGCTGTACGACGTTGTAGCGATTGGCATAAAGCTCGTAGCCACAGCGCGGGCACAGGGCTTTTTCGCCATGGGCGAGTTCGGGTTTACGCATCAGCAGGTCGCACTCATGGCAGGCAACCAGATTTTCCAGTGGTAGTTTTGACAGCTCTTTGGCGTCAACCGAATCCGGCATAAGCGCTCTGACTCTAAAAAAGTTGGACCTATTCTAGTGTCCCGGGACAAAAATAACTGCGCCAATTTGTGCTTGATTGCTTGAGCTTTTGAAGGCGACTTGCTGTAGGAGCGAGCTGGCTCCGGCGGCGTGCCGACGAGGGTCGTCAACGCTGACGCTGGCTGCCTGGGGCCGCGCGGTGTCCTGGCGTTTTTCGCGAGCGAGCTCGCTCCTACAGGAACCGGAAAAACAAAACCCCTACCTGCGTGCGCAGATAGGGGTTTTGGAATTTAATCTTGACGATGACCTACTCTCACATGGGGAAACCCCACACTACCATCGGCGATGCATCGTTTCACTGCTGAGTTCGGGATGGGATCAGGTGGTTCCAATG
>NZ_JAGYGN010000026.1:0-82219 GCF_019947515.1 Pseudomonas sp. A-B-19 | reverse complement strand
CCCCCAGCCCGCCCTCCAGCGTCAATTGGCTGGGCACCGACGACCAGGCACGGGACGTTCTGGCCCGGGTGATATTCGGTGCCCGGGTGTCGATCCTGTTTGCCCTGATGCTGACCTTTGTCAGTGCCCTGATCGGTATCGCGGCCGGGGCCCTGCAAGGCTATTACGGCGGCTGGGTAGATTTGCTTGGCCAGCGTCTGCTGGAGGTGTGGTCCGGGTTGCCGGTGCTGTACCTGCTGATCATCCTGTCGGGCTTTGTCGAACCGAATTTCTGGTGGCTGCTGGGGATCATGGCGCTGTTTTCATGGCTGGCCCTGGTGGACGTGGTGCGTGCCGAGTTCCTGCGCGGGCGCAACCTGGAATACGTCAAGGCCGCGCGCGCGCTGGGCCTGACCGACCGCAAGGTCATCATGCGGCACATTCTGCCCAACGCCATGAACGCGACCTTGAGCTACTTGCCGTTCATTCTCACCGGGGCGATTTCCACCCTGACGGCGCTGGACTTCCTCGGCTTTGGCATGCCTGCCGGCAGCGCGTCCCTGGGCGAGCTGATCGGCCAGGGCAAGCAAAACCTGCAAGCACCGTGGCTGGGCCTGACGGCGTTTTTCACCCTGGCGCTGATTCTTTCTTTACTGGTGTTCATTGGCGAAGCGCTGCGCGACGCTTTTGATCCCCGCTCTTGATGCGGATGTTGACATGACCAACCTGATCGAAATCCGTGACCTCAGCGTGGCCTTCAGTGGCCAGACCGTGGTGCGCAATCTGTGCCTGGACATCCGCTCCGGCGAATGTCTGGCGCTGGTGGGCGAATCCGGATCGGGCAAGTCGGTGACGGCCCACTCGATCCTGCAATTGCTGCCGCAAACCGATACCGAAACGACGGGCAGCATTCGCTATCGCGGCCAGGAACTGGTGGGCGCCGAGGTCGGCAAGTTGCGACAACTGCGCGGCAATCGCATCGCGATGATCTTCCAGGAGCCGATGACCTCCCTCAACCCGCTGCACAGCATCGAAAAGCAGATCGGCGAAACGCTGCTGGTGCACAAAGGCCTGGCGGGCATAGCGGCGCGAGAGCGGATTCTTGAATTGCTGCACCTGGTGGGCATCCAGAAACCCGAGGAGCGCCTCAAGGCCTATCCCCATCAATTGTCCGGCGGGCAGCGCCAGCGGGTGATGATCGCCATGGCCCTGGCGTGCGAGCCGGAACTGCTGATCGCCGACGAGCCGACCACTGCGCTGGATGTGACGGTGCAGCGCAAGATCCTGCTGCTGCTCAAATCCCTGCAACAGCGACTGGGCATGTCACTGCTGCTGATCAGCCATGACCTTAACCTGGTGCGCAGTATCGCCCAGCGCGTGTGCGTGATGAAGGCCGGGGAAATCGTCGAGCAGGCGCCTTGCGAAGTTCTTTTCACCGAACCGAAGCACCCTTACAGCTGCGTATTGCTGCACGCCGAACCCGAGGGCGAAGCCTTGCCCCGGGACGAGCGCGAAAACGTACTGGAGGTGGACAATCTGCAAGTGCGGTTTCCCGTTGGTGGTGGTTTGTTTCAACGCAAAACCTGGCTGCGCGCCGTCGATGGCATCAGCCTGAATATTCAGCGCGGCAAAACCCTGGGCATCGTCGGTGAGTCCGGTTCCGGCAAGTCCACGCTCGGTCAGGCAATTCTTCGTTTGCTCGACTCCGAAGGCAGCATCCGCTTTCAGGGCCAGGCGCTGGACGACCTGACGCAAAAACAGCTGCGACCGTGGCGCAAGAAGATGCAGGTGGTGTTCCAGGACCCGTTCGGCAGCCTCAGCCCAAGGATGTCCGTGGCACAAATCATCAGCGAAGGCCTGGAGGTGCATAGCCAGTTGAGCCCTGAAGAGTGCAGTGCCGAAGTGATCCGCGCATTGAGCGAAGTCGGCCTCGACCCGCAAAGTCGCCATCGCTATCCCCACGAGTTCTCCGGGGGGCAGCGCCAACGTATCGCCATCGCCCGGGCGCTGGTGCTCAAGCCGGCGCTGATCCTGCTTGACGAACCGACCTCGGCGCTCGACCGCACGGTGCAGAAACAAGTGGTCGTCCTGCTCCGCCAGCTTCAGGAAAAACACGGTTTGACCTACCTGTTCATCAGCCACGACCTGGCGGTGGTGCGCGCCCTGGCCCACGACATGATCGTGATCAAGGACGGCAAAGTGGTGGAACGCGGCGCCAGCCATCAGGTGTTTGACTCACCGCAGCATCCGTACACCAAGGAGCTGTTGGCGGCGGCGCTGTTGGGGCAGGCATAATTCTGGCTCTGGACCGAGTCGCGGCCTTCGCTGGCAAGCCAGCTCCTACAGTTGATCTGTGTCGTTCACAAATCCCCTGTAGGAGCTGGCTTGCCAGCGAAGAGGCCGGCACAGCCAACACATCATCAGGACCAACCCCCATGAACACCACCGAAAGCCTCAAGGACTACCAGCGCGTTCGCCTGCTGGCGATCCGCTCGTTGTTCGAGATCATCGAGCAATCGAGCGAGGGCACGGTGATTGTCGACCGTGATGCCAACATCGTCTGGATGAATGAGCGCTATGCCCGGCGCTTCGGCTTGCAATCGGCGCAAGGCGCAATCGGCAAACCCTGCGAAAGCGTGATCCCCGGCAGCCTGTTGCGTGAAGTGGTGCGCACCGGCCGGCCGATTCTGCTGGATATGCAAGACACCCCCAAAGAGCCGCTGGTGGTCATGCGCCTGCCGATTCACGATGACGCCGGCGAGGTGATTGGCGCCATCGGTTTCGCCCTGTTCGACGAATTGCGCAGCCTGTCGCCGATGCTCAAGCGCTACATGAGCATGCAGGAAGAACTGGCCTCCACCCGCTCGCTGCTGCGGGCGCGGCAGACCAAATACAACTTCGCCCATTTCATTGGCACCAGCGCCGCCAGCCTGGAAGTCAAACGCCGCGCCCGGCGCAGTGCGAGTACCGAATCGCCGGTGCTGTTGCTGGGTGAAACCGGCACTGGCAAGGAGCTGCTGGCCCAGGCGATCCACAATGCCTCGCCCCGCGCGCGCAAGGCGTTTGTCAGTGTCAACAGCGCGGCGATTCCCGAATCGCTGCTGGAGGCCGAATTCTTCGGCACCGCCCCTGGCGCATTTACCGGTGCCGACCGCAAGGGCCGTGCCGGCAAATTGCAGATCGCCCAGGGCGGCACACTGTTCCTCGATGAAATCGGCGACATGCCGCTGCCCCTGCAAAGCAAACTGTTGCGAGTGTTGCAGGAAAAGGAGTTCGAGCCGGTGGGCTCCAACGAAGTGATCCAGAGCGATGTGCGGGTGATCGCCGCAACCTCGACCGACCTCGAGGCTGCCATCAAACGCGGCGAATTCCGTGCCGACTTGTACTACCGGCTCAACGTGCTGCCGATCCAGGTTCCGCCCTTGCGCGACCGCCTCGATGACGTGCCGGCGCTCAGTGAAGCCATTCTTGAGGAGCTGCGCAGCCAGCATGAATTGCACCACGAGGCCCTGGAACTGTTGGGGCAACACGCCTGGCCGGGGAACATCCGCGAACTGCGCAATGTGCTGGAACGGGCCGCGCTGCTCAGTGACGACTTGCGCCTGACAGCGGCGGACATCCGCGCGGCGATTGGTACGTTTACCCAGGTAGAGCGCGTGGCGCCCTTGACTATCGAGCCGCTTGCCCATGAAACGTTCAGTGCGGCGCGCGAGCGATTTGACCGGCAACTGATCGAAACCACCCTCGCGCAATGCGGGGGCAAGGTGGTGGAAGCAGCAGCGCGGCTGGGGCTTGGCCGGTCGACGCTGTACAAGAAGATGGTGGCGTTGGGGATTGCAGAGTCTCAATAACGAGACACAAATCTCCATTGTTAGACAGATCATCGCGAGCAAGCTCGCTCCCACAGTAGACCCTGTTCTCCCGACCTACTCCGTCCCCCTGTGGGAGCGAGCTTGCTCGCGATGAGGCCAGCACTATCTCCAAAAGTCTCCAATTAGAGACAAAGCATTCGAATCCAGCCCACAGAAATAAAATATATCCTTATATTTCAATAACTTAACAAGATGGCACAAAACTCGCTATAGCCCTCTCCTACCAGGCTTCACCCAACAAAAATAACAACCCAGGAGACACACCATGAGTGTGATCATTGCCTTGGCAGCCCTCGCGCTGCTGATGCTGGCTGCCTACCGTGGCTACAGCGTTATCCTCTTTGCCCCGATTGCCGCCCTAGGCGCTGTCCTGCTGACTGACCCGTCTGCCGTCGCCCCCGCTTTCACCGGGGTGTTCATGGAAAAAATGGTCGGCTTCATCAAGCTTTATTTCCCGGTATTCCTGCTCGGCGCGGTGTTCGGCAAGCTGATCGAACTGTCCGGCTTCTCGCGTTCCATCGTCGCCGCGGCGATTCGCCTGCTGGGCACCCGCCAGGCGATGCTGGTGATCGTGCTGGTCTGCGCCTTGCTGACCTACGGCGGCGTGTCGCTGTTTGTGGTGGTGTTCGCGGTCTATCCGTTTGCCGCCGAGATGTTCCGCCAAAGCAACATCCCCAAGCGCCTGATTCCGGCGACCATTGCCCTGGGTGCGTTCTCGTTCACCATGGACGCCCTGCCCGGCACGCCACAAATCCAGAACATCATCCCCAGCACGTTCTTCAACACCACCGCGTGGGCGGCGCCGTGGCTGGGATTGATCGGCACAATCTTCGTGTTCTGTGCCGGCATGCTGTTTCTCCAGCGTCAGCGCAACAAGGCCCAGCGTGCCGGTGAAGGCTATGGTGCTGACCTGCGCAACGAGCCGGAAACCGCCGCCGACCTCAAGCTGCCCAACCCGTGGCTGGCGCTCTCGCCACTGCTGGCGGTGGGCATCATGAACCTGTTGTTCACCCACTGGATTCCACAGGTGTACGGCAAGACCCACAGCCTCGCGCTGCCGGGCATGGCCGCCCCGGTGACCACGGACATCGCCAAGCTCACGGCGATCTGGGCGGTACAGGCAGCCTTGCTGGTCGGCATCCTCATGGTGCTGGTGTTCGGCTACAAGGCGATCAGCCGCAAGCTGGCCGAAGGCAGCAAAAGTGCGGTGAGCGGTGCCTTGCTGGCGGCGATGAACACCGCCTCGGAATACGGTTTTGGCGCGGTGATCGCGTCCTTGCCGGGTTTTCTGGTGCTGGCCGACTGGCTCAAGAGCATCCCCAACCCACTGGTCAACGAAGCGATTACCGTGACCTTGCTGGCCGGCATCACCGGTTCCGCCTCAGGTGGCATGAGCATCGCGCTGGCGGCGATGTCCGAGCAGTTCATCAGCGCCGCCCATGCGGCGAACATCCCGCTGGAAGTGCTGCACCGGGTCGCCGCCATGGCCAGCGGCGGCATGGACACCCTGCCGCACAACGGCGCCGTCATTACCCTGTTGGCGGTCACCGGGCTGACCCACCGCGAAGCCTACAAAGACATTTTCTGTATTACGCTGATCAAGACCCTGGCGGTTTTCGTAGTGATCGGCACCTTCTACGCCACTGGCATTGTGTGAGGTATTCATGACGACTCTTTCGGGCAAGACCGCACTGGTCACCGGTTCCACCAGCGGCATCGGCCTGGGGATAGCCCTCAGCCTGGCCAAGGCTGGGGCCAATCTGATCCTCAATGGCTTTGGCGATGCATCCAGGGTGATTGCCGAAGTCGAACAGTTCGGCGGCAAGGTCGGTCATCACCCGGCCGATGTCAGCGATCCGGCACAAATCGCCGACATGATCGCCTACGCCGAGCGCGAGTTCGGCGGCGTCGACATTCTGGTCAACAACGCTGGCATTCAACACGTGGCAGCGGTGGATGAGTTCCCGGTTGAGCGCTGGGATTCGATCATCGCCATCAATCTGTCGTCGGTGTTCCACAGCACCCGTTTGAGCCTGCCCGGCATGCGCGCCAAGGGCTGGGGCCGGGTGATCAACATTGCTTCGGTGCATGGCTTGGTCGGCTCGGTGGGCAAGTCAGCCTATGTCGCCGCCAAGCACGGGGTGATCGGCTTGACCAAAGTGGTCGCGCTGGAAACCGCGACCACCCAGGTCACCTGCAACGCGATTTGCCCAGGCTGGGTATTGACGCCGCTGGTGCAGAAGCAGATTGATGATCGTGCCGCCAGTGGGATCGATCCGCAGCAGGCGCAGCATGATTTACTTGCTGAGAAGCAGCCATCGCTGGAGTTCGTGACACCGCCGCAACTGGGTGAGCTGGTGCTGTTTTTGTGTAGCGAAGCCGGCAGCCAGGTGCGTGGCGCGGCGTGGAATGTCGACGGTGGGTGGTTGGCGCAGTGATCATTTGCTAGCCCCCTCACCACAAGAGCTGGCTCCACATCAGCCTGTGTGAAGGCATAAAAAAGAAGAGGCAAACCATGTCCGACATCCTCTGGCAACCTGACGCCAAACGCATTGGCAAGACCCGCATGGAGGCCTTCCGGCGTTTCGTCAATCAGCGGCATCACCTCAAGATTGACGACTACCCTGCCCTGCACCAATGGTCCATCGAGCAACGCCCGGACTTCTGGCAGGCTATCGTCGACTTCTTCGACATCCGCTGGCACGAGCAACCCGACGCGGTGCTGCTTGAAGGCCCGCAGATGCCCAGTGCCCAGTGGTTCCCCGGCGCAACGCTGAACTTTGCCGAACACCTGCTGCAGCGTCGCGATGATGCGATCGCCGTGGTAGCCGTCGGCGAAAACGGTCTGCGTGAACATTTGACCTGGGCCGAGCTCGCGGAACATGTCGCCGGCTTTCAAAACGGGCTGACAGCGGCCGGTGTCAGGGTTGGCGACCGGGTTGCCGCGTGCATGCCCAACACCTGGCAAACCCTGGTGGCCATGCTCGCCACCACCAGCCTTGGCGCAATCTGGTCCTGCTCGTCACCTGACTTCGGCACCCATGGGGTGGTTGACCGTTTCGGCCAGATCGAACCGAAAGTGCTGGTGACCTGCGCCGGTTATCGCTACGCCGGCAAGGACATCGACCAGACCGCCAAGGTCAACGAAATCCTCGAGCGCCTGCCGTCGTTGCAGCAGTTGATCATCGTGCCCTATGCGCGGCCGCACACGCGGATCGAACACTTCCACACCCCGGCCAACGTGACGCTGTGGAACGATTTCTACGAGCCTGGCGGCGAGCCGGATTTCGTTCCCGTGCCCTTCGCCCATCCGCTGTACATCCTTTACTCCAGCGGCACCACCGGCGTGCCCAAATGCATCATCCACAGCACCGGCGGCGTACTCCTGCAACACGTCAAGGAACACGGCCTGCATTGCGATCTCGGCCCCGGCGAACGCCTGTTCTACTACACCACCTGCGGCTGGATGATGTGGAACTGGCTGGTGTCGGCATTGGCGGTCGGCAGTGCGGTGGTGCTGTACGACGGCTCGCCGTTTCACCCCGACCCGCAACGCCTGATCGACCTGATCGACGACGAGGGCATCAGTGTCTTTGGCACCAGCCCCAAATACCTCGCGACCCTGGAAAGCAGCGGCATCAAGCCCCGGGAAAGCCATGACCTGGGCAGCCTCAAGATGCTGCTGTGCACCGGCTCGACGCTGTCACCGCACAGTTACGACTTCGTCTATCGCGACTTCAAGGCTGACCTGTGCCTGGCCTCGATGTCCGGTGGCACCGACATCGTCTCGTGCTTCGTCAACGGCAACCCTGTGTCGCCCGTCAGACGTGGCGAAATCATGGGCAAGAGCCTGGGCATGGCTGTCGAAGTGTGGAACGACGCCGGCCAACCGGTGATCGGCGAAAAAGGCGAGCTGGTCTGTACCCGCCATTTCCCGGCAATGCCCGTGGGTCTGTGGCACGATCCCGATGGCGAGAAACTGCGCAAATCCTATTTCAGCCTGTTCCCCGGCGTCTGGGCCCAAGGCGATTACGCTGAACAACTGCCCCATGGCGGGATGATGATCCACGGCCGCTCCGATGCCGTGCTCAACCCCGGCGGCGTGCGCATCGGTACGGCGGAAATCTATCGCCAGGTGGAAAAAATCCCACAGGTGCTCGACAGCGTGGCCATCGGTCAGCAGTGGCAGGATGACGTACGGGTGGTGCTATTCGTACAGTTGCGCGACGGAGTCGAACTGGACGAGGCACTGCAACAACAGATCCGCCAGACGATTCGCGCCAGTACCACGCCACGCCATGTGCCGGCGAAGATTGTCGCGGTCACCGACATTCCCCGGACCATCAGCGGCAAGGTCGTTGAGTTGGCGGTACGCAATGTGGTGCACGGGCAGAAGGTGAAAAACACCGATGCCCTGGCCAATCCCGAGGCGCTGGAGCAGTTTCGCGACCGGCCCGAACTGATGGATTGAAATGAGATTACCTGTGGGAGCGAGCTTGCTCGCGATAGCGGAGTGTCAGTTGACATCAATGCAAATTGACCCGACGCCATCGCGAGCAAGCTCGCTCCCACAGGGTACTGTGTCGCCTACCGCTCACCCTGACGGATCCTCCACAATCGACCAGCTGTGCAAGAATAGACGCCAGCTATAGCGAATTGGTGCAGGACTCCCGGATGAACGCAACACCCACCGCCAGCGATGCCCAGGCCTTGATCGCCCGAATCGACTGGACAAGCAGCCCGCTTGGCGCAGCCAGCAAATGGCCACAAAGCCTGCGAACCGCCGTGGACATCGTGATTCACTCACCGATGCCGATGCTGCTGCTATGGGGCCCGCAACTGACGCAGATCTACAACGACGGCTTCGCCCTGCTCAGTGGAAGTAAACATCCACACGCTTTCGGCCAACCGACACACCTGATCTGGCCAGAGTTGAAAGACTTTACCGACCCGATATACAGCGCCGTTCTGCAAGGTCAGGTGCGAACCTACAGCGAACAGCGCTTCACCCTGCAACGTGAGGGCCGGGAGACTGACTTCTGGCTTGACCTGACCTACAGCCCGATCCGTGACGAAAGTGCCAAGGTGGCCGGGATCCTGGTCACCGCCATCGAAACCAACGAACGCCGGCGCATCGCCCTCGAACTCGAACAGCGCTCGGCGGCCAGCCTCAAGGCCCAGCGTGAAACCGAGGAGCGCCTGCAACTGGCCCTCGCCGCCACCGATGCGGTCGGCACCTGGGACTGGGACATCAGCGAGGACCGCTTCATCGCCGATGCGCATTTTGCCCAACTGCACGGCATCGACCCGGCCATGGCCAGTCAGTTGCCGATCAGCGAGTACCTGCACGGCGTACACCCGCAAGACCGCGCCCTGATCGCCCGCAGCATCAAGCATTGCATCACCCACGGCACTGAGTACGCCGAGGAGTATCGCCTGCTGCAAACCGACGGCCAGATGCGCTGGGTGTTTGCCCGCGGACGCTGTTACAAGGATCACCACGGCCGGCCGATGCGTTTCCTCGGCGCCGCCCTGGACCTGACCGAACGCAAACACACCGAACAGGCCTTGCGCCAGAGCCAGACCGAGCTGCAACTGATCATCAACGCCATGCCGGTCCTGATCAGCTACGTCGACCGTGAAGAACGCTTTCGCCTGAACAATGCGGCGTACCTCGACTGGTACGGCCGGACGCCGCAAGAGCTTTACGGGCTTACCATTCTTGAAGTGCTCGGCGAAGAAACCTACGCGCTATGCGCCCCGCATATCACTGAGGCACTGTCCGGCCGGCCCTGCAGTTTCAGCATCGGCACGCCGCACCGCGACGGCAGCATCCGCCAGGCCTTGATGAATTACCTGCCACGCCACGGCGCAGACGGCGCGGTAAACGGTTTCTACATCTTCGTGATCGATGAAACCGAAAGCAAAAAGACCGAAGAAGCCCTGCGCAACCTGAACGAAACCCTTGAGGAGCGGGTGGCCGCCCGCACCCGCCAACTGGCCGAGGCCAACGAGCGCCTGCAGAACGAGATGTTCGAACGTGAGCGTGCCGAAGACGCCTTGCGCCATGCCCAGAAAATGGATGCGGTCGGCCAGCTTACCGGCGGCATCGCCCATGACTTCAACAACATGCTCACCGGCATCATTGGCAGCCTCGACCTGATGCAGCGCTACATTGCCGACGGCCGTACCAGCGAGATCGGCCGATTCACCGAGGCGGCAGTGTCTTCGGCCAACCGTGCCGCCGCCCTCACCCATCGCTTGCTGGCGTTCTCCCGGCGGCAGTCGCTCAACCGCAAGCCACTGAACCCCAACGAGTTGATTCACTCGCTCGAAGACCTGTTCAGACGAACCAAGGGCGACCACATCGAGCTCAAACTGCAACTGGCCGAAAACATCTGGCGGATCAGCACCGATGTCAGCCAGCTGGAAAATGCCTTGCTCAACCTGGTGATCAACGCCCGGGACGCCATGCCCGATGGCGGCGTGCTGCAGATCGAAACCGCCAATGTGTACCTCGACGGCGACGACATCACGACCCTGGAACCGGTCAAGGCCGGCGACTACGTGATGATCACCGTCAGCGACAACGGCACCGGCATGACGCCGTTGGTGCTGGCCAAGGCATTCGACCCGTTCTTCACCACCAAGCCCATTGGCCAGGGCACTGGCTTGGGCTTGTCGATGATTTACGGTTTCGCCCAACAATCGGGGGGCCACGTCAGTCTGTTCAGCCTGCCTGAACGGGGCACCAGCGTGCGCCTGTACCTGCCGCGCCTGCATTCGACCGAACCGGAAAAAGTCCTGTCGCCCGTCATCGGCGAGGCACCGGCGGCAATTGCCGGAGAAACCGTGATGCTGGTCGAGGACGATGCGGCGGTGCGCATGCTGGTACTGGACCTTCTCAAGGAGCTCGGCTACCGCGCCCATGAAGCCGAAGATGCCAAGGGTGCCCTGCCGGTGCTGGAGTCAGACCTGCGGGTGGACCTGCTGGTGACCGACGTCGGGTTGCCAGGCATGAACGGCCGGCAACTGGCGGAAATCGCCCGCCAGCACCGCCCCGGACTCAAAGTGCTGTTCATGACCGGTTATGCGGAAATCGCCGCCGAACGCCAGGGCTTCCTCGAAGAAGGCATGGACATGGTGGCCAAACCGTTTTCCATCGACCTGCTTGCCAACAAGATTCGCACGATGATCGGTCAACCGAACTGACTTGAGGCATAATCGCGCGCCCCTGCTGCCACCCACATAGCCACCACCGTTACAAGGTACCGCCGATGAAAGCTCAAGCCCGCCATATTCTGGTGAAAACCTCGGAAGAAGCCGAGCAGCTCAAACAACGCATCGCCAAGGGTGAAGCGTTCGATGTCCTGGCCAGGAAGTACTCGACCTGCCCCTCAGGCAAGCGCGGCGGTGACCTCGGTGAAATACGGCCGGGGCAGATGGTCGGCGTGATCGATGCGGTAATCTTCAAGAAACCGCTACGGGTGGTGCATGGGCCGATCAAGAGCAAGTTCGGCTATCACCTGGTGCAGGTGTTTTATCGGGACTGAGTGGTTGGCTTTAGTGCGCCATCGCTCACCTGAAGCTGCCCATCCCAGCCACCTCCCAACGCGGCAATCAACTGCACGCTGGCAATCAGGCGGCTTTGCAGCAGGTCCAGGTTGCTGCGCTCATTGCTCAGCGCCGCCGCCTGGGTCACCACCACATCGATGTAGGCGATCAAACCGGCCTTGTACTGGTTCTGGGTCAGGCGCAGCGATTCACGGGCGGCGTCCAGTGCCTGCTGGCGCACGACGGCTTCGTCTTCAAACACCTTGAGCTGCACCAGGAAGTTTTCCACCTCGCGGAATCCGTCCAGCACGGTCTGGCGGTATTTGGCCACCGTTTCGTCATAGGCCGCTTCACTGCGATCGACTTCCGCCGAGCGCTGGCCGCCATCGAACAGGGTCGTGGCCAATTGCGGTCCCACCGACCAGAAACGGTTCGGCAGGCTGATCCAGTTGGAAAAGGTGCTGCTGCTGTAACCGCCGTTCATGTTCAATGTCAGGTCGGGGTAATAGGCGGCCTTGGCCACGCCGATGTTGGCGTTGGCGGCCATCACCGAACGCTCGGCCGAAGCGATGTCCGGACGCCGCTCCAGCAACTGCGAAGGCAAGGCCGGCGGCACTTGCGGTAACTGGGGAATGTCCTGGCTTTCCGCCAGGTTGAACTCCGAAGGTGGCAAGCCGATCAGCACGGCAATGGCGTTCTCGAACTGGGCGCGTTGCCAGATCAGGTCGACCATATCCGCTTCGGTGCTTTTGAGCTGCGTCTGGGCCTGGGCCACGGCGTCCTTGCCCGATACGCCGGCGCGGTACTGGTTCTCGGTCATCTTCAGCGAGCGCTGATAAGCCTCGACCGTGTCCTGGAGCAGGCGTTTCTGGCCATCGATCACGCGCAATTGCAGGTAGTTCTGCACCAGCTCCGACTGCTGGCTCAAGCGCATCGCGGCCAGATCGGCAAAACTTGCCTGGGCATTCGCGGTGTCGGCTTC
Source organism: Pseudomonas sp. A-B-19 (assembly GCF_019947515.1). Classification (NCBI taxonomy): domain Bacteria; kingdom Pseudomonadati; phylum Pseudomonadota; class Gammaproteobacteria; order Pseudomonadales; family Pseudomonadaceae; genus Pseudomonas; species Pseudomonas sp. A-B-19. The sequence goes on along the minus strand of NZ_JAGYGN010000026.1, from coordinate 69,832 downwards.
GAGGCCCCGGCGCAGCTTGCCCCATACGTCCGCTTCCCAACTGACGCCCACCTGGGCCGAGTACGTGTCGCGAATACCGCTGGACGAACTGCTCAGGCTCGAGTTGCTGCTGCCGGTGCCCTGGCTTGAGCGGTTCTTGCTGACGTTCAGGTCGACCGTCGGGAAAAACGCCCCGCGTGCGCTGCGCACCAACGCCTGGGCCTGCCGGTACTGGGCTTCGGCCTGGGCGACGGTCTGGTTGGCGCTGTTGAGCTTTTCGACCAGGTCGTTGAGCTGCTGGTCACCATATAACTCCCACCAGGCACCGCGCGCCAGGGCATCGCTCGGATTGGCCTGACGCCAGCCCTCTGCGGCCTTGTACTGCGCAGGCTCGGCGGTTTGCGGGCGCTGGTAATCCGGGCCGACGGCGCAGGCACTGAGCATTGCCACGCACAGTGACAGGCTCAACAGACGCGAGCCTCGAGCCATGAGCAGCGGTGCAGCCAGGTTGAAAAGCGAACGTTCAGTCATAGCGGAGTTTCCAGAGCAGCATCGGTACGCACCCCACGCCATTTATTGAAGCGATGGCGCAGTTTGTCGAGGTAGAGGTAAACCACCGGGGTGGTGTAAAGCGTCAGCACCTGGCTGAAGATCAGCCCGCCGATGATGGTCAGGCCCAGCGGCTGGCGCATTTCCGCCCCTTCGGCACGGCTCAGCAGCAACGGCAAGGCACCGAGGATCGCCGCCAGGGTGGTCATCAGAATAGGTCGCAAACGTTGCAAACAGGCGCTGCGAATCGATTCCAGCGGTGCCATGCCCTGGTGTCGCTCCAGCTGCAACGCCAGGTCGATCATCAGAATGGCGTTTTTCTTCACCACGCCGATCAGCAGAAACAGCCCCAGCAGCGAAATCAGGCTGAACTCGCCGCCCAGCGCATAGATCGACAGCAACGCGCCGACCCCGGCCGACGGCAGCGTGGACAGGATGGTCAGCGGATGAATGTAGCTTTCGTACAACACGCCGAGCACCAGATACACCGCCACCAGCGCGCCGAGAATCATGAACGGCTGGCTTTTTTGCGCGGCGGCAAAGGCGTCGGCGGTGCCGGCCATTTTCGCGATCACGTCTTCCGGCAGGCCGACCTTGGCAATCGCCCGCTCGATGGCGGCACTGCCCTGCTCCACGGTCACGCCTTCGGCCATGTCGAAGGCAATGCTTTCCGACGCGAACTGGCCTTCGTGGCTGACCCGGTCGTTTTCCAGGCTGTTTTCGTAATGGGCGATGGTCGACAGCGGGATCCGCGCACCATCGGCGGTGATCACCTGGACCTGCTTGAGAGTGATCGGGTCCTGGGCGTATTTCGGATTGACCTCCATCACCACCTGATACTGGTTGAGGCTGTCGTAGATGGTCGATATCTGCCGCTGGCTGTAGGCGTTGTTCAGCACCGCCGTGACCATGTCCATGTCGACACCCAGGCGCTTGGCCTGGTCGCGGTCGACGATCAGCGTCACTTGCCGGGCGCCCCGGCCTTCCCGCGCATCGATCGCCGTCAGCTCCGGCAAGGCCCTGAGCGCAGTGACGACTTTCGGATACCACTCGCGCAACGCCCCCAGATCACCGCTTTGCAGGATGTACGAATATTGCGAGCTGGTCTGCTCGCGGCCACCACCGAATTGCAGGTCCTGGTCCGCCATGAGCATCAGTTGTGCACCAGGGACCTTGGGCATTTCCTTGCGCAGGCGCTCGATGACCTTTTGCGCGGAAATGTTGCGTTCCTTGATCGGCTTCAGGCGCACCAGCATGAAGGCGTTGTTGGTGCCGTTGTTACCACCGATGAACCCGGCAACACTTTCTACCGCCTCATCCTTCAACACCGCCCGGCGGAAAATCTCCATCTTCGGCTGCATCACACTGAACGACAGACCGTCGTCGCCGCGCACGAAACCGATCAGTTGGCCGGTATCCTGCTGCGGCATAAATGTTTTAGGAACAACCACATACAATGCGATGTTCACTCCGATTGTCACGAACAGGCTGAGCAACGTCAGGCGCTTGTGGCGCAGCACCCAGTCGAGGCTGGTGGCATATTTGCCAACCATCCAGTCGTTGGTCCGCCGGCTCCAGCGTTGCAGGCGGTTCTCCTGCCCCGGCGTGTGCGGTTTGAGCCAGCGGGCGCAGAGCATCGGGGTCAGGGTCAACGACACCAGCAGCGAGACCACGATGGCCGCCGCCAGGGTGATGGAGAATTCGCGGAACAGGCTCTCGATGATCCCGCCCATGAACAGGATCGACAGGAACACCGCCACCAGCGACACGTTCATCGACAACAAGGTGAAACCGACTTCCTGGGCGCCGAGGTATGCCGCCTTCATCGGCTTTACGCCCTCGTCGATATGCCGGGATATGTTCTCCAGCACCACGATGGCATCGTCCACCACCAGCCCGGTGGCCAGGATCAGCGCCATCAGCGACAGGTTGTTCAGCGAAAAGCCGTAGAGGTACATCACGGCAAAGGTGCCGACCAGCGACACCGGCACCGCCAACGTCGGGATCAACGAAGCGCGGAAGTTACCAAGGAACAGGAACACCACCAGGATCACCAGCGCCACGGCGATCAGCAAGGTCATTTCCGCTTCGTGCAGCGTGGCCTTGATCACCGGTGAGCGGTCCATGGCCAGGTTCAGCTTGACGCTGGCCGGCAACACCGCCTGCAATGCCGGCAACTGCGCCTTGATCTCGTTGACCGTCTCGATGATGTTGGCGCCGGCCTGGCGGTTGATCACCAGCAGCACCGCCGCGTCGTCGTTGAAGAAACCGCTGTTGTAGCGGTCCTCGACGCCATCGCTGACCTTGGCCACATCCTTCAGGCGCAGGGCCGCGCCGCCGTTGTAGTGGATGATCAGCGACTCGTAGTCTTTGGCTTTTTCCAACTGGTCGTTGGCCTGGACCTGCCACAGCCGTTGATCGTCTTCCACCGAGCCCTTGGGCCGGCGCACGTTGGCATTGGCGATGGTGTTGCGCACATCGTCCAGGGCCACGCCGTACTGGTTGAGCGACTGCGGTTCGAGTTCGATACGCACCGCTGGCAGGGAACTGCCGCCGATCTGCACCTCGCCGACGCCCTGCACCTGGGACAGGCTCTGGGACAGGATCGTCGAGGCCAGGTCATAGAGCTGGCCTTTTTCCAGCACATCCGAGGTCAGCGACAGCACCATGATCGGCGCCTGGGACGGGTTGACCTTCTTGTAGGTCGGCATGCTGCGCATCCCGCTCGGCAGCAGATTGCGCGAGGCATTGATGGCTGCCTGCACTTCCCGCGCCGCGCCATTGATGTCGCGGTCGAGGTCGAATTGCAGGATCACCCGGGTCGATCCCTGGCTGGACCGGCTGCTCATGGTGTTGACCCCGGCAATGGCGCCGAAAGAGCGTTCCAGCGGCGTGGCCACGGTCGATGCCATCACCTCGGGGCTGGCCCCAGGCAGGCTGGCCTGGACCACGATCACTGGAAAGTCCATTTGCGGCAGCGGCGACACGGGCAGCAAACCGAAGCTCACGCCACCCAGCAGCATGATGGCCAGGCTCAGCAACATGGTCGCGACCGGGCGCTTGATGAAAGGGCCGGAGAGGTTCATGGCTGCTCTACCGCTTCCACGGACTCAGGCTTGCGGCCCCAGCGCCGACCGAGACGGTCGAAGTACAGGTAGATCACCGGCGTGGTGAACAGCGTCAGAATCTGGCTCAGCAACAGACCGCCGACCATTACCAGACCCAGCGGCTGGCGCAGTTCTGCGCCGGAACCGGTGGCCAGCATCAACGGCACGGCACCGAACAAGGCCGCCAGGGTGGTCATCAGGATCGGCCGGAAACGCAGCAGCGCGGCCTGATAGATCGCCGTCTGCGGGTCCATGCCCTGATTGCGCTCCGCGTCGAGGGCAAAGTCGATCATCATGATCGCGTTCTTCTTCACGATGCCGATCAGCAGAATGATGCCGATGATCGCGATCATGCCCAGGTCGTTGCCGCTCAGGATCAACGCCAGCAAGGCGCCCACCGCCGCCGACGGCAGGGTCGAAAGAATGGTGATCGGGTGGATGTAGCTCTCGTAGAGCACGCCCAGCACGATGTACATGGTCACCACCGCCGCCAGAATCAGCAGCAAGGTGCTCGACAACGAAGCCTGGAAAGCCTGCGCCGCGCCCTGGAACTGGGTCTGCACGCCAATCGGCATGCCAATGTCCTTCTGCACCTGCTCGATGATCTCCACCGCATGCCCCAGCGCCACGCCGGGTGCCAGGTTGAAGGACATCATCACCGCCGGGAACTGGCCGATGTGGGTGATCGCCAGTTGCGCCTGGCGCTCCTCGATATGCGCCAGGCTGGACAGGCGCACTTGCCCGCCATCGGTAGTCTTGACATGAATCTGGTTCAACGCATCCGGGCCGATCTTCTCGCCGGACTGCGATTGCAACACCACGCGGTACTGACTGGCCTGGGTGTAGATGGTGGAAATCTGCCGCTGGCCAAAGGCGTCGTACAACGCATCGGTGATATTCGACACCGACACCCCGACCCGCGACGCCGCATCGCGGTCGATCACCAGATAAACCTGCAAGCCCTTGTCCTGCAAATCGCTGGCAACGTCGGTCAATTCCGGCCGATCGGCCAGGGCTTCGACCAGTCGCCCGCTCCACAGGCTCAGCAGCTCCGAGTCTGGCGAAGACATGCTGAACTGGTACTGCGTGCGACTGACCCGGTCCTCGATGGTAAGGTCCTGCACCGGTTGCATGAACAAGCGGATGCCGACCAGTTTGTCCAGCGCAGGTTGCAGCCGGGCAATCACTTGCGTGGCACTCAGGTCACGGTCGTGGTGCGACTTGAGGTTGATCAATAACCGACCGCTGTTGAGGGTCGAGTTATCGCCATCCACGCCAATGTAGGAGGACAGGCTCTCGACGGCCGGGTCAGCCAGAATGACCTTGGCCAGTTCCTGCTGACGTTCGCTCATGGCGGCGAAGGAAATCGATTGCGGCGCTTCGGAAATGCCCTGGATGACGCCGGTGTCCTGCACCGGGAAGAAGCCCTTGGGCACCACCATGTACAGCAATACCGTCAGCGCCAAAGTGCCAATGGCCACCATCAGGGTCAACGGCTGGTGCTTGAGCACCCACTGCAACTTGCGTCCGTAGGCGGCGATCATCCAGTCGATGAACGCACCGCTGGCACGGTAGAAACGACCCTGTTCTGCTTCCTTGGGTTCACGCTTGAGCAAGCGCGCGCACATCATCGGCGTCAGGGTCAGGGAGACGACCAGGGAAATCAGGATCGCCACCGCCAGGGTGATGGCAAATTCGCGGAATAGCCGCCCGACCACGTCCGCCATGAACAGCAGCGGGATCAGCACGGCGATCAGCGACAACGTCAGGGAGATCAGCGTAAAGCCGATCTGCCTGGCGCCCTTGAGCGCTGCGTTCAGCGGGCTGTCGCCTTCCTCGATGAAGCGCGCGATGTTCTCCAGCATGACGATCGCATCGTCCACCACGAAACCGGTGGCGATGGTCAGGGCCATCAGGGTAAGGTTGTTGACCGAGAACCCGGCCAGGTACATCACGCCGAATGTACCGATCAGCGACAGCGGCACGGCCACCGACGGAATGATCGTGGCACTGGCGCGGCGCAGGAACAGGAAGGTGACCATCACCACCAGGGCGATGGCGATCAGCAATTCGTGCTGCACGTCCTTGACCGAGGCGCGGATGGTCTGGGTGCGGTCGGTCAGCACCACCACGTCGAGGCCGGCCGGCAGGTTGTCGGTGATGCTCGGCAGCAGGGCCTTGATGCGGTCCACCACCTCGATCACGTTGGCACCGGGCTGACGCTGGATATTCAGCAGCACGGCCTGGTTTTCATTGGCCCACGCAGCGAGTCGCTCGTTCTCGGCGCCGTCGACGATTTCCGCCACGTCCTTGAGCCGCAACGGCGCGCCGTTGGCGTAGGCCAGGATCAGGTTGGCGTAATCCTCGGGCGACGTCAGTTGATCGTTGGCATCGAGCATCGAGACCCGGGTCGGACCGTCGAAGTTGCCCTTGGGCTGATTAACGTTGGAAGCGCCAATCAGCGTGCGCACATCCGACAGATTCAGGCCGTTGGCCGCCAGAGCCTCGGGGTTGACCTTGATGCGCACGGCCTGGCGCTGGCCACCGGCAATACTGACCATGCCGACGCCGCTGATCTGGGCGATTTTCTGCGCCATGCGGGTATCGACCAGATCGTTGAGCTTGGGCAGCAGCATGGTCCTGGAGGTGATGGCCAGGGTCAGCACCGGCGTATCGGCCGGGTTGACCTTGTTGTACACCGGCGGCGCCGGCAGGTCCTTGGGTAGCAAGTTGGTCGCGGCATTGATCGCCGCCTGAACTTGTTGCTCGGCCACGTCCATGTTGATGTCGAGGCTGAACCGCAGGGTCAAAACCGACGCCCCACCGGAACTGGTGGAGGCCATTTGCGTCAGGCCGGGCATTTGCCCGAACTGCCGCTCAAGCGGCGCGGTCACCGCGCTGGTCATGACATCCGGACTGGCGCCGGGATATAGCGTCATGACGCGAATGGTCGGGTAGTCGACCTGGGGCAGCGCCGACACCGGCAGCAACCGATAAGCGATCACACCGGCCAGAATAATCGCCAGCATGCTCAGCGTGGTGGCTACCGGACGAAGGATGAACAGCCGCGAGAGATTCATGCGCCGCCCTTTTTCGCCTTGTCAGTGGTCGCGGGCTCTGCCGCGTCGGCCGCCGACTTGCCTTGCAGGTGTTCGGTCGGCGTGGCCGGCACGTCGTGGCTGTCGTTGACCACCTCCACCTCACTGCCGTCCTTCAGGCGATCGGTGCCTTCCAGAACAACCCGCTCGCCCGCCGCCAGGCCTTCGGTAACCACGGTGTTCACGCCATCGCTGGCGCCGACTTTCAACTGACGGATCCTGACCTTCTTGTCACCGTCCAGGGCATAGGCAAATGTACCGTTGGTGCCGAACTGGATCGCTGCAGAAGGCGCGAGCACTACGTCTTTGAGGGTGTCGGCCAACAGGCGCACATTGACGAACTGGTTGGGAAACAGCGACTGATCGCGGTTTTCGTAACGGGCCTTGAATTTCAGGGTGCCGGTGGTGACGTCGATCTGGTTGTCCAGGCTCTGCAGCACGCCAGTGGCTTGCAATTTGGTATCACCGCGATCCCAGGCCTCAGCCGGCAGCCTGGCGCCGCTGCGATAACGGGCGAGCACGGTGTCGAGGCTGTTTTCCGGGAGGGTGAAGGCCACGCTGATCGGTTGGGTCTGGGTGATGATCGCCAATGCGCTGGTGTCGTTGGCCGCTACCAGGTTGCCGACGTCCAGTTGACGCAGGCCAACGCGACCGGTGATCGGTGCGCGGATTTTGGTGAATTCGAGGTTGAGCCTGGCATCGTTGACCGCTGCCTGATTGGTCTTGACCGTGCCCTGGAATTGACCGACCAGCGCTTCGGCGGTGTCCAGGGTCTGCTTGGCAATACTGTCTTCGCGGTACAGGCCGCGATAGCGCTCGACGTCGACCTGGGCGTTTTTCAGCTGCGCCTGATTCTGCAGCAAGGTGCCTTCGGCCTGCAGCAAGGCGTTCTGGTAGGGGCGCGGGTCGATTTCGGCCAACAGGTCGCCAGCATTGACCATCTGCCCTTCTTCGAAATGGATCTTGACCAGCTCACCGCCGACGCGGCTGCGGACATTGATGGTGTTCAGCGCCGTGACCGTACCCAGCGCCTTGAAGTACACAGGGAAATCACCGGTGACTGCCGGAGCCACTCGCACCGGTACCGGCCCTGACGCCCCGCCGAATCCAGGCCGCATTCCGCCTGACCTGCCGGTATGCCCGGCGACGGCTTTCTGCCCCACAGCCTCTTTGGGTGCAGCGCTGCCGGGCCAGAATTTCCAGCACAAGGCGGCGATGACCAGCAGGACAAGCAGGCCGAACAGCCAGCGACGAGGACTACGGGAAGCGGAGGATTGCATTGAGTGATCAACCATTGGGCGCGTGGGCTTTTTTTACATGAGGGAACGATAAGCACTGGCGGGTTTTAAGCAAAGCGCCTTTACCGGCAATTTACCTTCGGCTTACGTAACAGAAATTTTGTGTAAGACACTGAAGCACAAATGAAAACGGCCTGGACAGGGCCAGGCCGTTAAACATTGTAAAGCCAGACTTATTTCAGAACAGCAAGTGCCGCTTCGTAGTTCGGCTCGTCAGCGATTTCGCCAACCAGCTCGCTGTGCAGCACGTTGTCGTTTTCGTCCAGTACCACAACGGCACGGGCGGTCAGGCCTTTGAGCGGGCCGTCGGCGATGGCCACGCCGTAGTTCTGGATGAACTCGGCACCGCGCAGGGTCGACAGGTTCTGTACGTTTTCCAGGCCTTCGGCACCGCAGAAACGCGCCTGGGCGAACGGCAGGTCAGCGGAGATGCACAGCACGACGGTGTTGGCCACGTCGTTAGCCTTGGCGTTGAACTGGCGCACAGAGGTGGCGCAGGTCGGGGTGTCGATGCTTGGGAAAATATTCAGCACTTTGCGCTTGCCGGCAAAGTCTTTCAGGGTGACGTCGGACAGATTGCCGGCAACCAGGGAAAAGGCTGGCGCCTTGGAACCGGCTTGTGGCAGTTGGCCGTTGACTTGAACCGGGTTGCCTTTAAGAGTGACTTGAGCCATGAACGGAGTCCTTCTGACGTGGATGTGGAGTATTTTGACGAGGCCGAAGTTAACCACGAAATTGTCCGACGACCTACGGTCAAACATAAATTGTCATGTATCGGCGCACAAAACTGGATACAACCCACAGGGACAGCGGTGTTATTTGAGTAACTCCAGCATATTGCGGTGGCGCGCCTCGAAAATCCGCCGCATGTAGCCATTGACCAGCAACCACTCAATGGGCGCGCCGCCTATCGCCGAATACATCACCCGATCGGTGTATAGCGTACCGCCCTCGCCTGCCGCTACTCGATGTTCGTGACGAAAGGCACGCATCGGTCCCTTGAGCATCTCGTCGATGAAATACCTCTCACCGACTTCACGGATCACTACCGTCCAGTTCGATGGAATCACATTGAACATCCAGTGACGAAAGCGGAATTGCCGCCCGGCCTCAATCCGCAGGTCGTTCAGATCGACATCACCCAGCGGGGTAATGCGTTCGGGGAAAATCTTCGGAAAGTTGCCCCCTTCCAGACAGAAGTCGAGGACCTGTCCGGGCGTGCGGCCGGGGATGAGTGTAGTGAGTTCCAGAATTGCCATGCGGGACACATTCCTTTGATCGTTGGGCAGGCTCGCCAGAAATACGGTGTAGCGAAATGGCAGTCGAAAAGAAACCTGCCAGAGTGTCTTCTACAAGAATTTTGCCGAGGAGTTGTCGATTTGCACTCCAGCCATTCGACCATTTGGCGAGTCACTCAATTACAACGGAGAAATCACCATGCGATTCATGATCATCATCAAGGCCAGCGCCGATTCCGAAGCCGGCGTGATGCCCAGCCAGGAACTGCTGACCGCCATGGGCAACTACAACGAAGAACTGGTCAAGGCCGGCATCATGCTCGCAGGCGAAGGCCTGCACCCCAGCAGCAAAGGTGCCCGCGTAAAGTTTTCGGGGGAGCAACGCTCGATCATCGACGGCCCCTTCATCGAAACCAAGGAACTGATCGCCGGCTTCTGGTTGTGGAAAGTGAAATCCAAAGAAGAAGCCATCGAGTGGGTCAAGCGCTGCCCCAACCCGATGCCTGGCACCGAAGCCGAGATCGAGATTCGCCAGGTGTTCGAGGCCGAAGACTTTGGCGCCGAATTCACGCCGGAACTGCGTGCGCAGGAAGAGCGCGTCTGGGAGCAGGCAAAGAAGAACTGAATCCCCTTGCAGGAGCAAGCTTGCTCGCGAAGATGGCAGATCAGCCACCATCCGCGTTGAATGTAAACCCGCCATCGCGGGCAAGCCCGCCGTGAACCGGACAAAGATCAGGTGCGGCGCCAAATCAGGCAATCCTTGTCTACGCTGCATAGTCAGGTCGGGCGCAACAGAGAATCCTTCTCTGGTGCACTGCATCCGCTCAACTCCGTTCACGAGAAGGATTTCCCATGACGAATTCGATATCTCTGCGCCATCGCCGCGTATTCAGCTTCCTGCTGACCCTGGCCTTGAGCCTGCCGTTACTGGTTCAGGCGGCCGAGCCGTTACCCTCCTGGAACGATGGCCCGTCGAAAAAACAGATCATCGAGTTCGTGCAGACAGTCACCGATCAAAACAGCAAGGACTTCGTAAAGCCCGAGGACCGCATTGCCGTGTTCGATAACGACGGCACCTTGTGGAGCGAGCAGCCGATGTACTTCGAGTTATTGTTCGCCCTCGAGGAGGTCAAACGCACCGCACCGCAGCACCCGGAATGGAAGACCACCCAGCCCTTCCAGGCGGTGCTGGAAAACGATCACAAGGCCCTGGCCGCCACTGGCATGGAAGGCATGATGAAAATTTTCGCTGCCACCCACACCGGGATGACCACCGATGCCTTCGGTGACTACGCCAAAACCTGGCTGAGCCAGGCCCGCCATCCGAAAACCGGCAAACCGTACACCGAGATGATCTTCCAGCCGATGCTGGAAATGCTCGACTACCTGCGCGGCCAGGACTTCAAGACCTACATCGTGTCCGGCGGCGACACCGGGTTCATGCGCGCCTTCGCCGAGAAGGTCTATGGCATCCCGCCAGAACAGGTCATTGGCACCACCTTTGTCACTGCCTATCAATTCAAGGACGGCCAGGCATCTATCCTGCGCACGCCAAAACTGGCCCACAACGACGATGGCCCGGGCAAACCGGAAAGCATCGACGCAGTGATCGGACGCCGGCCAATCCTCGCCTTTGGCAACTCCGACGGTGACCTGCAAATGCTCCAGTGGACCGCCGCCGGTCCCGGTAAACGCTTCATGGGCCTGGTGCATCACACCGACGCCAAACGCGAATGGGCTTACGACCGACAATCGCAGATCGGTCGTCTGGACAAGGCCCTGGACGAAGCACACAAACGTGGCTGGACGGTCGTCGACATGGCATCCGAATGGCGTCGAATCTATCCGTTCGATGCATCCACAGCCGAGCAAACGCAATAAAAAGACGTCGTGCAGGACTGCAATAAACGTTTATCGCAGTACATTACCGGTGGTTTGTCGGGGAGTGATTGGGTGCCTGATAGATCGCCATCGCGAGCAAGCTCGCTCCCACTGGTTCGGTGTCGATCACTACATTTGGGCACGACATAAACCCTGTGGGAGCGAGCTTGCTCCGGGCGGCGTTCCGACGATGGGGCCATCAGATTCACAACATCCGTTATTTGACAGACGCCGACCATCCGACAAAGCTGCATCAAGCTTCATCGCGCGCCGCAAGGCAATCGCACCTGGACCATGGAAGTCGTGATGCGCAAACATAAAAATAAAACTGCAAACCCACACCCTGATTCGCAACCGACCCTGATCAACCGTTATCTCTACCCCGTCACCATCGGCATCCTGCTGCTCGCAGTGGCGGGTATTGGCTGGTTTTTGCTGAGCGACACACCGACGCCACTCAAGCCAATGCCCGTCAGCACACCCGCCGTTCAACCGGCCAAACCGCTACCGGTCGCTGTCGCGCCTGCGAAAATGGTCGACGAGCAACAATGTCAGGGCTGCCACGGCGAGCAGGTCAAAGACTGGCAAGGCTCCCATCACCAGTTGGCGATGCAGCAAGCCAACGCCGACACCCTGCTCGGCGACTTCAACAACGTCACCTTCAAGGCTGAAAAAGAGACCACGGTGTTCTCGCGCAAAGGCGACGAATTCTGGGTCAACACCCCCGGCGTCGATGGTAAGAATGCCGACTTCAAGGTGGCCTATGCCTTTGGCATCGCCCCCTTGCAGCAATACCTGATCGAGGTCGGCGAAGGCCGCCTGCAGGCCCTCGGCGTAGCCTGGGATACCGAGAAGCACCGCTGGTTTCACCTGTATCCGGGCCAGGGTGTGAACTTCAAGAACCCGCTGCACTGGAGCAAACCGAGCCAGAACGCCAATTTCATGTGTGTCGAATGCCACACCACCGGTTTCAAGCGCAATTTCGACGCGGCCAAGAACACCTTCGACAGTCACTGGAACAGCCTCGGTGTCGGTTGTCAGGCCTGCCACGGTCCGGCGTCCAGCCACCTGGAATGGACGGCGAAGAAAACCGACCTGATCCATGCCGGATTTGCCGTTGACCTCAAGGACAAGAACGCCACCGTCGAAATCGAAACCTGCGCCCGCTGCCACTCGCGCCGCGCGCCGCTGGACGACGGTTACACGGTCGGCAAGCGTCTGATGGACGACTACCTGCCGAGCGTCCTGACCCGTGAGTTGTACGCGCTGGACGGCAAGATCAAGGACGAAGTGTTCGAACACGGCTCCTTCGCCCAGAGCAAAATGTTCGACAAGGGCGTGCGTTGCAGCAACTGCCACAACCCGCACAGCACTCAATTGAAAGCGCCAGGCAACGGCGTATGCCTGCAATGCCATAACGCCGCCGGCAAAACCACTGTGGAAGGTGTCGACGGCAAGGGCCTGCAAGCGAAAAACTACGAGGCCATCGAACACACGCGCCACACCATGGGCCAACCAGGCTCGCAGTGCGTGGATTGCCACATGCCCGGCAAGTTCTACATGGGCAATGACTTGCGGCATGACCACAGTTTCAGCATTCCCAACCCTGAGCGAGCAAAGAAACTCGGTACACCTGACGCCTGCCTGACCTGCCACCAGGGCAAGGCCGGCGACAAGATCACCGAGCAATTCAAACTGTGGAACACCGCCAACGCCAGCGCGATGCAAACCCCGCGTTACGACGAAAGCCTGTGGTTGATCCGTAACGGTCAACCGGGTGCGGCGCAGGCGCTGTTCGAGCAACTGCAACGCAGCGATCTGCCGGCGATCCAGCGCGCGACGCTGCTTGGTGAATTGTCGCTGTATCCGAGCGAACAAGCGTTGAAACTGGCCACCAGGGACCTGAACGACACGGCACCTCAAGTACGTGAGAACGCCATACGCGCGCTCAGCGCATTCCTGCCGCCACCGGAACGCGCGCAGCTGCTGATCCCCTTGTTGAATGATCCTGTCAGAGCAGTGCGCATCGCCGCCGCCCGGGATTTACTGAGCGTGGCACGCAATGGACTGGGCACCGCCCAGGACAGCTGGAATATCGCCATCGCTGAGTACGAGACAGTCCAGAAAAGCCTGCCCGAACGCGCCGAAGCGAACCTCAACCTGGCGATGCTTTATCAGGCTGATGGCCGCAGCGCAGAAGTCGAAGGTTTGCTGCGTACCGCCTTGCAGCGCGACCCCGACTTCTACCCGGCGCTGGTCACCCTGGTGCAATGGCTGGAGGCCAACGGTCGCCGTCAGGAAGGCCATGTCCTGCTGGCGGAAAGCCTCAAGGACCACCCCGACTCAGGCCTGCTGCAACATACCCAGGGTCTTGCGCTGATTCGTACCGGCCAGGCCGCTCAAGCCATGCCGTACCTGCGCAAAGCCGCGCAACTGGAGCCTCAGAGCGGACAGTTCGGCTATGTGCTGGCGGTGGCCCTGCATGACAGCGGCAAGATTAACGAGGCGTGCATGGAACTGGAGCGACTGCTGAAGGTGCAACCGGCCAACCGCAATGCCCGGTTGTCGTTGATCCAGTACTACCTGGACAATGGCCAGGAGCCCAAGGCGCAGGCGTTGTTGCAGGGCTGGAAGAAAATGAACATGGGGGATCCGGCATTGAAATGACGGAAGATTCTTGTAGGAGTGAGCTTGCTCCGGGCGGCGCTCCGACGATGGCGTTACAGGCGACGCGTTTATCCAAAAAATCGCGCTTTCGTTGACGTCCATCGCGAGCGAGCTCGCTCCTACGGGGACCGAATTCAGCGGCGCCTGAACAACGGCCGCGGCTCAATCACCGAGCGCCCGTACAACACGCTCATCCCCGCCAATCCCTTCAATGCATCTTCTGCGGATTTGTCTTCACGCACGGCAAAGCTGTCGAAGCCGCATTGGCGCATGTGGCTGAGTTGATCGCGCAAGACATCGCCAATGGCGCGCAACTCGCCGGCCCAGCCCAATCGCGTGCGCAGCAGATACGCCTGGCTGTACCCGCGGCCATCGCGAAAATTCGGAAAATCCAGGGCGATCAGGGGCAATTGGGCAAACCATGGCTGAAGGCTTTCCACTTCATCGTCCGGCCCCAGCCACACACCGCTTTGCGACGGGTTTTCCAGCCAACGGCTCAGCGGCAGAATCGCGGCACCCACGGGCAGCGGTGCTTGCGGGTCGCGCACGAGCTTCCATGGATCATCCGCGACAATCCGCGCCATGCCCTCTTCCAGCCGCAACAGATTGTTCATGCCGACACCTCCAGCACTTTCGCATAGACCGCCTCCTTGAACGGCTCCAGCCCGATCCGTTGGAAAGCGTCGACGAACAGTTCCTCGTTCTCGCGATACCGCACGAAGGTGTCGATGATGCGCTCGATCACCTCGGGCACTTCGGCGGCGCTGAAGGACGGGCCAATGACCTTGCCCAACGCGCTGTGCTTGCCCTGGGCGCCGCCGAGGGTGATCTGGTACCACTCGGCGCCGTTCTTATCGACCCCCAGAATGCCGATGTTGCCGATGTGATGGTGACCGCAGGCATTCATGCAGCCGGAGATATTGAGGCTGATGTCGCCCAGGTCGTGCAGGTAGTCGAGGTCCTCGAAGCGTGCGGCAATAGCCTTGGCGATAGGGATAGACTTGGCGTTGGCCAGCGCGCAGAAGTCGCCACCGGGGCAGGCGATGATGTCGGTGAGCAATCCGGCGTTGGCGCTGCCCAGATTGTGTGCGCAGGCCAGGCGCCACAGGGTGAACAGATCGGCCTTGGACACGTCAGGCAGGACGATATTCTGCTCATGGGCAATGCGGATTTCACCGAAGCCGAAGCGTTCGGACCACTCGGCCACCGCCTCCATCTGTCCGGTAGTGACATCGCCCGGTGGCGCAGCGCTGCCGGGCTTGGTCGACAACACTACGCTGGCATAACCCGATACTTTGTGCGGCTGCACGTTACGCTGCACCCAACGAGCGAACGCCGGGTTTTCGGCCAGGTGCGTACCGAAATCCAGGTTGGTGTCGGACAGATCACGATACGACGGTGCGACGAACGCACTGGCCACACGCTCGAACTCGTCCAGGGTCAGTTGCGCCGGGCCGTCCTTGAGGTACTGCCACTCTTGCTCCACTTCCCGGGCGAAGGCTTCGATGCCCAGGGCTTTGACCAGAATCTTGATTCGCGCCTTGTACTTGTTGTCCCGCCGGCCATGGCGGTTATACACCCGCAGCACCGCCTCTACGTATGACAGCAGGTGCTGCCACGGCAAGCCTTCGCGGATCTGCAAGCCGAGGATCGGCGTGCGCCCCAGACCCCCGCCCACCATGACTCGCAAGAGCATCTGTCCTTCGCAACCCGGGTAAAGATAAAGGCCGATGTCATGCATCATGATCGCCGCGCGGTCCTGCTCGGCCGAGCAGATGGCGATCTTGAACTTGCGCGGCAGGAACAGGAATTCCGGGTTGATGGTCGACCACTGCCGCAGAATTTCCGCCAATGGCCGCGGATCAATCATTTCGTCGGCCGCAACCCCGGCAAAGGCTTCAGTGGTGATGTTGCGCACGCAGTTGCCAGAGGTCTGGATCGCATGCATTTCCACCTCGGCCAGGCGTTCGAGGATGTCCGGCACCTGGGCCAGTTCGATCCAGTTGAACTGCATGTTCTGCCGGGTGGTGAAATGGCCGTAGCCGCGATCGTAATCCCGGGCGATGCTCGCCAACGTCCGTATCTGCCGGGCACTCAGCGTGCCGTAGGGAATCGCCACCCGCAGCATGTAGGCGTGCTTTTGCATGTACAGGCCGTTCTGCAGGCGCAACGGCAGGAACTCTTCTTCGTTCAGCTCACCGGCCATGAAGCGCTCGACCTGATCACGGAACTGCGCAACCCGTTCGAACACCAGCGCCCGGTCGTAGTCGTCGTACTGATACATGTAAATACCCCATCAGGATTCACCGCATTCCCCTGTCGGTGGGTATGCGGTTGTTGTGTGGGGCTGACTATGGACGTGCGGCGCAGCCCATTACAGATTCACCTTCTTGCAAAAAAACCGGATCAGATCCAGGCCATCCAGGCTGGCGACGCTGTACATCTGATCCGCACAAATGAAATATTCCTGAGCCTGTTTTGTTTTTGCCACGGTTTTTACAGTGCACGTCATTGCAACCGTGGAAGCATCGATCATGAGCACAACAACTATCGGACAGGCCTATAACTACAAGGTCGTGCGCCAATTCATCGTGGCAACCGTAATCTGGGGTGTCGTAGGGATGGCGATGGGCGTGTGGATCGCCTCGCAACTGGTGTGGCCGCAGATGAACCTGGACCTGCCGTGGACCACCTTCGGGCGCTTGCGCCCGCTGCACACCAGCCTGGTGATTTTCGGTTTCGCCGGCAGCGCGCAATTCGCCGCCAGCTATTACGCGGTGCAGCGTACCTGCCAGGTGCGGCTGTTCTCGGACACACTCGCCGCCTTCACGTTCTGGGGCTGGCAGTCGGTGATTGTAGTGATGCTGATCACCCTGCCGCTGGGCTACACCACCACCAAGGAGTACGCCGAAATCGAATTTACCGGCGCGGTGTGGATGACCGTGGTCTGGGTTGCATACGCCGTGGTGTTCTTCACTACCCTGGTGCAACGCAAGACCAGGCACATCTACGTTGGCAACTGGTTCTTCGGTGCATTCATCGTGGTCATCGCCATGCTGCACGTGGTCAATCACCTGTCGATTCCAGTCGACTGGTTCAAGTCCTATCCGGTGTATTCCGGGGCCACCGACGCCATGGTGCAATGGTGGTACGGGCACAACGCCGTGGGCTTTTTCCTGACCACCGGTTTCCTCGGGATGATGTATTACTTCGTGCCGAAACAGGTGAGCCGGCCGGTGTATTCCTATCGCCTGTCAATTGTGCACTTCTGGGCGCTGATCACTCTGTACATCTGGGCCGGTCCCCACCACTTGCACTACACCGCGCTGCCGGACTGGGCGCAGTCGCTGGGCATGGCCATGTCGCTGATCCTGCTGGCGCCGAGTTGGGGCGGGATGATCAACGGCATGATGACCCTGTCCGGTGCCTGGCATAAGTTGCGCAGCGACCCGATCCTGCGTTTCCTGGTGCTGTCCCTGGCCTTCTACGGCATGTCGACCTTCGAAGGGCCGATGATGGCGATCAAGACCGTCAACGCCCTCTCCCACTACACCGACTGGACCATCGGCCACGTACACGCAGGCGCCTTGGGCTGGGTAGCGATGATTACCTTCGGTGCGACCTATCACATGGTGCCGAAGGTATTCGGACGCGAGCAGATGCACAGCACGCCGCTGATCAACCTGCACTTTTGGCTGGCGACCATCGGCACGGTGCTGTACATCGCCTCGATGTGGGTCAACGGCATCACCCAGGGCCTGATGTGGCGTGCGATCAACGATGACGGCACGCTGACCTACTCCTTCGTCGAAGCCTTGCAGGCCAGCCATCCGGGATTCGTCGTGCGCTTTGCCGGCGGGGTGTTCTTCCTCAGCGGCATGCTGCTGATGGCCTACAACGTGTGGCGCACAGTGCGGGTTACGGACGTGGCGATGGCCGAACGCGAGGCGCGGTTTGCCTGATGATTGAAGTCATGTTGAACATTCTGGGGGTGGCATTTTTGTGGTTCGCCGTCGAGTATTGTCTGCGCCACCAGACCGCCGAGAGCCTGGACGATGCGAGCCTGATCCCGTTTGCCGATGACCCGGAAGTGGCGCGGCGGGTCGAGTTGGCGACGGGCAAGACAGTGAATGCGGTGGCGCCTGAAGTGCCGAAACCGGGGTGGGGTAACCTCGAAATCTGAGGCTCACTCCTACAGGGTTATTGGTCTCAACTGCGCTCCCGGGGAATCAGGCTTTGCAGTTGCTGCGCCAGGAAGTTCGCCTCGAACTCAAAAGTGTCCGGGTCTTTCAAGCCATTGGTCTTGCGCCATTGCCAGCCGGTGGATGGCGGCAGGCACACCAGTGACACACTGCCATAACGTGCTGCTGTAAAGCCCATCACCGCCACGCAAATCAGCCCGCCGACACCCATCACGTCCGGTACGAATTCCACCGGTTTGCCAGCGATCAGGATGCTGAGCTTTTCGGTCTTGAATGGAGAGGTCTCCACCGGAACACTCGGCCCCGACGCGACATACGCTTCGCGGTTCACTTCCAGCAGGTTCGGTGCCTTGACCGGTTCCAGCCACTGCTGGATCTGATCGAACAACGCACCAATGCGCTTCGCCCACTCGGCCGATTGCGACTCGAACACTTGCTTTTTGTGCGCTTCGCTTTCGGCGTAGTGGCGAAGCATTTCGCCCAGTTGCTGTACATCGTCCATTGCAGTGTTCCTTTGGTTGCAGCAGTACTACGGACATTGAGCATGGCAGATGCGCGCAGCCGGTGGGCAACTAACAGCCGGGAGGTACTCCTGAGGTTTGCCCTCGGTGACTGACTCATCCGGCCTTGGGCGTACGACGCAGGCGCGCCATGCTCAAGGTGTCCACCAGCACGCCGTCGCGCACGGCGTAATCCCGGAACAAGCCCTCGGTTTCGAAGCCGAACTTGCGGTACAGGGCAATGGCCGCTTCGTTGTCGGCGTACACCGAAAGCTCGATGCGCCGCAGGTTCATCCAGTTGTCAGCGATATCCAGTGCCGTCGCGAGCAGCTTCGAACCCACGCCCTTGCCCTGCCACGCCACCGCAACGCCCATACCGAAACTGCCGGCATGGCTGCGACGAATGCGTGAGAACTGCTCCAGGCCAATGTTGCCGATGACCGTCCCTTGATGCAGGGCCACCACTTTCACCAGGCGTTCGTTATCCAGCGCCAGGCGACTGCGCCAGAGCTCGGTGGACTGAAACGGCATTTGCAGGGTTTGTCGGGCGATCTCCGGGGCGTTGTACAGCGCCGTGATGCCTTCGATATGGGACTCGTTGAAGCGCTCGAGGGTGATAACGGGTTCGGTGGCTGGCATGGGTGAATCATCCTTGAAGCAGACATGGCCGTTCACTCTATAACGAACGAAACCTTTGTGGCGAGGGGGCAAGCCCCCTCGCCACAGGGATTGCAGCTTGCCGGAACATCTTCATTCGAACCACGCCCGGCGCTCGGCGAAGGTGTTTTCAATCAATTCGACGAGCATCCGTACCTGCCCGTTGTCCCCGGAATGGGCATTGACCGCCATCCACACCTGACGTCGCATCGGCTGGCCAAACAGGCCCGGCAAGGCGATCAGGCTGCGGTCGAAGTGGCTCATGTAGTGCGGCAGCAGGCCGATGCAGGCACTGCAACGGATCATCTCCAGCATCAGCTCCCAGGACTGCAGTTGCACCGCTCCGGCCAGGCGCTGATCCACCAGTGCATTCCATGGCCGCAAGCTTTCAACCTGGCCGTCCTGCTGCCATTGCACCAGGAGAAAATCGGCCAGGTCATCCAGGCATTCCGGCCTGGAAGCGACTCGCGAGTAGCGCTTGGCAATGTGCGGCAGGTAATCCAGTTGCACCAGACGCCTGGGTTCAGTGGTGGCAAAGCTTGGCCCCGGTAACGGCGACTCGGTCTCGCCCAGCCATACCACCACGTCAGCGCTGACCGCCTGCAATGACATTTCGCCGTCGAGCGTGATGATGTCCAGCCGCACGCTGGCGTTGCGCCGCAGCAGTGCAACCAGGCCGCGTCCGAGAAGGTCATGCAGGATCGAATCCGCCACGGCCAGCCGAATCAACGGTTGCTCGATCACCGGCAAATTGCGCTCATGGGCCAGGGCGAGCAATTGTGCGTGCAAGCGCAAACCATCGCGGCTGAGGCTCAAACCATTGTCTGAATGGTTGAACAGTGAACACTCGAGCTGCGTCTCCAGTAGCACCAGTTGCCTGCGCAGGCGGGTGGCCTTGAGGTTCAGACTGCGGGCGGCTTGCACGAAGCAACCGCAACGGACGCTGGCGGTGAAACACAACGCCAGTTCGGGGTCGATACTTGCTGCCAACTGGCGCCAGAAGGTGTTTTTATCAATGGCTACACGATACTCGGTAGCCCCCTGGCGGGTGCTGGTTTCCATGACTGACATATGGGACTCCCTGTCGATTTGACACTGACAGTTGCATCCTGCGGATCGTTCATGAACCTGCCATGACAAAAACTCAGGCGCTGGGCGTCTGGCGAAAGCTCACGGCCAGGCGGTTCCAGCTGTTGATGGTGGTGACGGCGACGGTCAAGTCGACCATTTCGCTTTCACTGAACTGCTCCCGGGTCTGGGCGTAGACGTCGTCCGGCACGTGGCTTTCGCAGAGCAAGGTGACCGCTTCGGTCCAGGCCAGCGCGGCTCTTTCCCGCGGATTGAAAAAATTACTGTCGCGCCAGACCACGATGGAATACAGGCGCCGATCGCTTTCGCCCAGGCGCCGCGCATCCACCGAATGCATGTCGGTGCAGAAGGCACAGCCATTGAGCTGCGAAGCACGAATCTTGATCAGGTGCAGCAGGCCCTGCTCGATGCTCAGGCTGCTGGTCAGGGCCTCCATCGCGATCATGGCTTTCATCGCTTTGGGGGACGCGCTGTAGTAATCCAGGCGGGGGGTCATGGAGGCGATCTCGTGCAGCAAGTGATATGACCTTCACGGTAGTCGCTGGCGCGCAGGCGGGACAGATCCAATCAGGCGATTTCCCCGGGGACCACCGCCACCAGACCAATGGACGGTTTTTCCACTGCACAACTTCTGTACCACCAGCGGATAGGGGTAATCTTGCGCGACGCACACGCGCCTCAACAGCCCCGGAGCCTCGCCGGTATGGAACTACATGTTGTCATTAACGGCCGCAAGGACCTGGCCGGCCAGCTGTACAACCAACTGCGCAGCGCCATCGAGTCCGGTCGCCTGACCGCCGGGACGCAACTGCCGCCCAGTCGTTTGCTGGCCGAGCAATTGGGTATTTCGCGCAAGACCATTTCCGATACCTACGCCCAGCTGACCTACGAAAACTTCCTCACCGGCGTGGTCGGCAAAGGCACTTACGTCAACGCGCGCACTTCGAAGGTGCAGCATAAACAGAGGCATTGCGAACTCGCCGGTTTCGAGGTGATCGAATCCTGGCGCAATCTGCCGGTGTTTCTGCGTCACCCGACGCTCGAGGGCTCGCTGCGCTACGATTTCATCGGCGGCGCCACCGGCAAGGGCCAGTTTCCCCAGGATGACTGGCGACGCTGCACCTCTCACGCACTGCGCCAGATTGCCGGTTCCAAAGGCCTCTACAGCCTGCCGGAGGGCTTGCCAGCCCTGCGCAACGCCATTGCCCGGCACATCGCGTTCTCCCGCGGGGTCAATTGCCAGGATGAGGATGTGGTGGTGTGCAACGGTGCGCAGCAGGCGCTGGACCTGATCGCCAGGGTGCTGATCAGTCCGGGTAGCCTGGTCGCCATCGAAGACCCGGGCTACCCGCCGGCGCGACTGCTGTTCGGCAGCCATGGCGCCACGGTGATCGGCATGCCGGTAGACGCCGAAGGCATTGTGGTGGAGCAGATTCCTCGCGGTACGCGCCTGATCTACGTCACCCCTTCGCACCAGTTCCCGCTGGGCATGCCGATGAGCCAGGCGCGTCGCATAGCCCTGCTGGCCAAGGCCCATGAGCTGGGGGCGATCATCATCGAAGACGACTACGACAGCGAATTCCGCTATGAAGGCCGTCCTGCCGATTCCCTGCAAAGCATGGATGAACGGGGGATCGTCGCTTATGTCGGAACGTTCTCGAAAACCCTGTTGCCGGAACTGCGTCTGGGCTATGCGATCCTGCCGCCAGCGATCCTCGAGGCCGTGGTGCGTGCCAAACAGCTCACCGACCTGCACACTTCGACCCTGCCGCAATGGGCGCTGGCCAAGTTCATCGCCGAAGGCTGCCTGCTCAAGCACATCCGGCGCTGCCATACGATCTATGCCGGGCGCCGCGAGCGAATCCTGGCGCGCATGGCCGGCGATCTCTCGCCCTGGTTCGAGGCGGTGCCGACCACCGCCGGTTTCCACATGGTGGTGATGTGCAAAGTGCCGATGGATATTCCATTGGTGATCGAACTGGCGAAAAAGGTCGAAGTCGGGCTCTATGCCATCGACAGCTTTTTCTACCAGCAAGCGCCCAAGGCCGGGCTTTTCCTCGGTTTTGGCGCCATCGAAACCCTTGACATCGACATTGCCCTGGACCGTTTGCGCGACATTCTGCAGCAGGTGGCCTGACCGATTGGCCTGCGGCTTTATCCGGCGATTGGCTATTGGCGGTCCCGAGGGTCAGGCCTATCCTGCATAGGCGTTATCCCTCAATGAGCAGGACTCGTCCGGCTTGATTCAGGAGTGTCAGCAATGTCCCATGAAGTGATCAATACCGTACAGGTACAGGCCGCCGCCGGCCGCTCGGATGAACTGGGTAAGCAACTGCAGAAGATTGTCGAAACCCTGCGTGAACTACCGGGCTGCGAATCCTATATGGTCGACCGCTGCCCAGAGGACACCAATCGCTGGACCGTCAGCGCCCACTGGCAATCGGAAGCGGCCATGCGATCGCATTTCAACTGCCCCGAAGTCCAGGGCTTCATCAGCCTGATCGATAGCCAACTGGCTAATGCCGTGGACTTCAACAGCTTTCCGATCGTTTAACCAATCCCTGTGGCGAGGGAGCTTGCTCCCGCCGGGCTGCGAAGCGGCCCCAAAACCTGTACACGCAAAGGGTCAGGCAGACCGCGTTTACCGGTTTTACGTCTGCTGCGCAGACGAACGGGAGCAAGCTCCCTCGCCACAACTTTTTCTCCGCTGGCCCGAAGTCTTCTGCAATTGGTCCCCTCGCCTTCCCGAATATTGGCTGTTTGATCGTTACCCCTTGCGCACTACTGTGGATTGCAACAACCAACCACCACAGGTGAAGAACCATGACCGTGTTGCGCTTCTGTGCTGCCCCCCTTGCCACCCTGGCCCTGATGTTCTGTGCATCGGCTTTTGCCCATGATCCTTCGGAAAAGGTCACTGTCCTGCAGGACGAAATGCTGAAGAACGTCCCCGGTAAAAAAGCACTGATGATCGAAGTCGATTACCAACCCGGTCAGTCGTCCATCGCCCACAAACACGATGGCTCCACCATGGCCTACGTCACCGCGGGCGCAATCGTTTCCCAGGTCAAGGGCGAGCCGGCGAGAACCTACAAGGCCGGTGAGTTCTGGTATGAGCCGGCGGGGTCGGAACACCTGGTATCGAAAAACGCCAGCGCAACCCAGCCGGCCAAATTGCTGGTGTTCATGGTGTTGGCCCCGGATGAGAAAGTGCTGATCCCATTGGAACACTGATGGCTGAACGCACAGCTATAAATAAAAAGGCTCGAATCGCGGATTCGGGTCTTTTTATTTCCTCACGCAATTAACCGAATACTTTTAAACCAAACAAAACTAATGCCCACCTGACAAGTGTGGATATTGGCCATTTAAATAAATCAACCAGGGTTTAGTCTTGAGTCACCGCCGGAACAGCTCCGGCAACTTTAACTTTCGACTGAAGTTGTTTCACTGGAGAAACACCATGAAACTTGCGCTTGTCAGTACGTTATCGATAACTGCCCTGTTAGCCGGCTGCTCCATTCCCACCGCACCGACAGCGGTTTCTTCCCTGGAAGGCATCTTCACTGAACCGGTTGGCCGCAGCAGTGCCGCGCATGTCCCCAATGGCGACGATGTCTCGCTGGGCGTTGTCTACAGCCACAATACTCAGACCAACCGTGCCTACCTTCGGGACTATCAGGCCAACGCCGGCACGGGCTTCGGGCAGAGTCTGCTGGTGCAATCGATTCATGACGCCTATGTAGCCACATCCAGTCCTGACTTCGCCATAGAAGGCATCAAGACCTCTTTGCAGCGTCGGTTTGGCTCGGTCACGGTGTACCCGGACATGCAAAGCCTCAAAGCCGCCAGACCGGATGTGGTGGCGATCATCGACACCCGCAGTCAACTCATGACGTCGCGCAGTTCAGACATCGAGTCTCATGCCAGTGCAGACTTTTATGATAAGAATCTCAATTACATTGGTACCGCCCAAGGGCACGATGCAAAAGCACTGAGTCCGGTTTGGGCCGACTACAAACGCAGTGAGGAGATAGTGGCGGATATTAACGAACAACAGAATGTGCAAGTTCGAGCGCTGCAAAAATTTGACCAGTCCCTCAGTAATTTATTGACCACTCCGACAAGTAACGTGTCGATGCTTGATAATGAATCAAGCCAGAAGTCGTATTGAAATCAGTGGCCCCATCGCGGGCAAGCCCCCTTGTAGGAGCTGGCTTGCCAGCGAAGGTCGTTAACGATAACGCGTGTGAGCCGGATAAACGCGGCGTACTTGAATGCATCGCCGGCAAGCCGGCTCCTACGGGTATTGCGTTATCGGTATTTCCCGGGATGGCGTGAAGAACCAAAAAAAGCCCCGCATCTTTCAATGCGGGGCTTTTTCATTCAACGCCTGATCAGGCAGCCGGTTCCAGCTCGGCGGCGACAGCGGCAGACACTACCGCTTGACCGCTCAATGCCAGGTCCAGCAGTTCGCGGTTGGCCACTGCGTACATGGCGTAGTCGGTGCCGCTGGCGGCACGGATTTCCACCAGCATGGCACGCCAGCGCTCGATCATGCCGTCGTTCTCCTCCATCCACAGCGCCAAGCGTGTTTCCACGTCCTGGGTGCCGTCGCCCTGTTGCAGGACCGAGATGGTGATCGCACGTTGCTGCCAGTCGACATCATCGCGGAACGCTTCACGGGCCAGGGCCTGCCAGTTGTTTTCAACCGGCAGAGCGCTGATCTGTTGCATGTACCAGGTGATGTCCAGCGCGCTGCCCACGGCGAAGTAGGCCTTGGCCACGTCCGCAGGGTCCTGGCCGGTCACGTCGGAAGCTTCGATGATCGGTAGCAAGGTGTACAGGTGCGAGGTACCAGCCACCATGCGCGCCAGCAGCTCCGGTACACCGGCTGCGACGTACGCCTGGTAACGGGCCTGCCAGGTTTCGCGGATCTCGCCACTGAGCAACTCGTCGAGCTTGAGGCCCAACTCCTTCAGGTGCGGACCGAAGTGCGCGACGTCACGGGCAGCGTTCTGCTCGTTGCGACGGGCACGCAGGAACCAGCGCGTGGCGCGGCGGCCCAGACGCATCAGCTCGTCCATCAGCTCCAGTTGCACGTCAGCCGACACCTGGTAGTCCAGGGCTTCGATCTGACGGAACCAGTGCGGGAGGTGGAAGATGTCACGCACGATCACATAAGCGCCGGCCACGTTCGCCGGGCTCATGCCGGTCGACTCCTTGAGTCGCTGAACGAAGGTAATGCCCATGTGGTTGACCAGATCGTTGGCGATCTGGGTGCTGACGATTTCGCGCTTCAGACGGTGACGACGCATCGCCGCGGAGAACTTGCTCACCAGGGTTGGCGGGAAAGCGGTTTCCATGTCGCGGGTCAGGTAGTCGTCGTCCGGCACCAGGGAGCCCAGCAACTGCTCCTTGAGGTCGATCTTGCTGTACGAGATCAGCACCGACAGCTCGGCACGGGTCAGGCCATGGCCTGCCGCGACGCGCTCGTTGATTGCCTCTTCGGTCGGCAGGAACTCGATGGCGCGATCCAGCTTGCCGCGACTTTCCAGGTCGTTCATCAGGCGCTTGTATTCGGCAATCCGCGGCAAGGCGCGGCGGGCTGCCAGGGACAGGGCCTGAGTCTGCTTGTAGTTGTTGCCCAGCACCAGACCACCGACTTCGTCGGTCATGCTCGCCAGCAACTGGTTACGTTGCTTGTCGGTCATGTCGCCGGCCTGAACCACTTCGTTCAGCAGGATCTTGATGTTCACTTCGTGGTCGGAGCAGTCCACGCCACCGGCGTTGTCGATGAAGTCGGTGTTGGAACCGCCGCCATTGAGGCCGAACTCGACGCGACCCAGTTGGGTCATGCCCAGGTTACCGCCCTCGCCCACGACTTTGCAGCGCAGTTCGTTGCCGTTCACGCGCAGTGCATCGTTGGCCTTGTCGCCGACATCGGCGTGGCTTTCGGTGCTGGCCTTGACGTAAGTACCGATACCGCCGTTCCACAGCAGATCCACCGGCGCCTTGAGCAAGGCGTTCAGCAGTTCGGTCGGGGTCAGCTTGTCGGCCTGGATATCAAAGCGCTCTTGCATCTGCGGGGAAATCGCGATGCTCTTCGCGCTGCGCGAGAAGATGCCGCCGCCTTCGGACATGATGCTGGTGTCGTAGTCCGACCAGGCCGAACGCGGCAGGTCGAACAGGCGCTGACGCTCGGCGAAGCTCGATGCCGGCTCGGGGTTCGGGTCGATGAAGATGTGCAGGTGGTTGAACGCTGCGACCAGTTGCAGCTTGTCGGACATCAGCAAGCCGTTGCCGAACACGTCACCGGCCATGTCGCCGACGCCCACCACAGTGATGCTGTCTTCCTGGACATTGATGCCGCGCTCGCGGAAGTGGCGCTGTACGCCGACCCACGCGCCCTTGGCGGTGATGCCCATTTTCTTGTGGTCGTAACCGGCCGAACCACCGGACGCAAACGCGTCGCCCAGCCAGAAGCCGTAGTCGATGGCGATGCCGTTGGCGATGTCGGAGAAGGTTGCAGTGCCCTTGTCCGCCGCTACTACGAGGTACGGGTCATCGTGGTCATGACGCACGACGTTGGCCGGTGGTACCAGGGCGCCGTCCTTCAGGTTGTCGGTAATGTCCAGCAGGCCCGAAATGAAGATGCGGTAGCAGGCGATGCCCTCGGCCGCGATCTCGTCACGGCTGCCGCCCAGTGGCAGGCGACGCGGCAGGAAGCCGCCCTTCGCGCCCACGGGCACGATCACCGAGTTCTTCACTTGCTGGGCTTTTACCAGGCCGAGCACTTCGGTGCGGTAGTCTTCTTCACGGTCGGACCAGCGCAGGCCGCCACGAGCCACATTGCCGAAGCGCAGGTGCACGCCTTCGACACGCGGCGAGTAGACGAAGATTTCGAACTTCGGTACCGGCTTGGGCAGTTCGGGAATCAAGTGCGGGTTGAACTTGAAGCTGAAGTACGACTTGTTATGGCCGTTGGCATCGGTCTGGTAGAAGTTGGTGCGCAGGGTGGCCTTGATCAGGTCCAGGTAGCGACGCAGGATGCGGTCTTCGTTCAGTACCTGAACGTCGTCCAGGGCACTGTGAATCGCCTGTTCCAGGCGTTGCTGCTTGTCGTCCAGATCGTCGCCGGTCAGCTTGCGCGCCAGGTAGAAACGGGTCTTGAACAACCGGGTCAGCTCGCGAGCGATGTCGGTGTGGTTGTTCAGGGTGCTGGCGATGTAGCCCAGGTCGAAGCCCAGACGAATCTGCTTCATGTAGCGGGCGTAGGCACGCAGCAGCGCCACGTCGCGCCATGGCAGGCCGGCGGTCAGTACCAGACGGTTGAACGCATCGTTCTCGGCATCGCCACGCACGATGTGGACGAACGCGTCCTGCAGCGTGTCGTTGAGCTGCTGGATGTCGAGTTCCAGGCCTTCGGCGGCGGTGAACGCGAAATCGTGAATCCAGAACTCGCGGCCACTGTTGTGGCGCAGGCGATACGGGAACTCACCCAGCACGCGCAGGCCGAGGTTTTCCAGGATTGGCAGAACGTCGGACAACGCCAGCGGGGTATCGGCGTGGTACAGCTTGCAGTGCAGCATGCGCTGGCCGGACACCTGGCCCAGCGGCTGGTAGAAGCTCATCACCAGCGGATTTTTTTCGTTGAGGCTCAGCAGGTGCTGCATGTCGACCACAGCCGAGTGGGCTGCGAAACGCTCGCGGTAGCCGGCCGGGAAGCCTTTCGGGAAGTCAGCCAGCACGTTGGTGCCGTGGGCTTCGCCGAAGCTTTCGATGGTCAGGGCGGCGTAGTCGTCCTGCCAGCTGCGGCAGGCCTGCACCACTTCTTTTTCCAGCAGCAGCGGGTCGATGTCGAGGCGGTTTTTCGGGTCGACGCGCAGGATCAACTGCACGCGGGCCAGCACGGACTCGGAGAAGAACGTCCAGAACTCGCAATCGGTCGCTTTCAGGCGATCCATCAGCACTTGCTGGATTTTCTGACGCACTTCGGTGGAATAGATATCACGCGGCACGTAGGCCAGGCAGTAGCAGAAACGGCCGTACGGGTCTTTGCGCAGGAACACGCGAATCTTGTTGCGTTCCTGGATCTGCACGATCGACATCACGGTGCTGAACAGCTCGTCCACCGGGGTCTGGAACAGATCGTCGCGCGGCAGCACTTCGAGCACCTGCGCCAGTTCCTTGCCCAGGTGAGCCTTGGCCTGGAAGCCCGAACGGCGTTCGATTTCCTCAACCTTGCGGCGAATGTACGGGATCACCCGCACGCTCTCGCCATACACCGACGAGGTGTACAGGCCCATGAAACGGCATTCCTTGATGACCTTGCCGTTGGCGTCAACTTCACGGATCGACACGAAATCCGGGTAAGCCGGACGGTGGACACGGCTTGGGTGCGAAGCCTTGGCGAACGACAGCAAGGTCGGTTCGCGCAGGTAGTTCACGGCGTAGTCTTCGATGCGCAGGTCATCGTAGGTCAGGCCGGCGCGCAGCAGTTTGGTCAGACCGAGGAAGGAGTCCTTGTCATAGACGATGTGGCCGCCATCGGCTTCATCGCTGACCACGAACTCTTCGTAGCCCAGGAAGGTGAAGTGGTTACCCACCAGCCATTCCAGGAAGCTCTTGATTTCGTTCTTCTCATCGGCATCGACGGCGAACTGGCTGTTGTCCAGCATGGTCAGGATGTCCCGGACCTTGGCCTTCATCGGCTCGAAATCGCCAACGGCCACGCGGACTTCACCGAGCACCTGCTCCAGCTCTTTGCTCAGCACATTGAGCTCGGCGGTGTTGGCGCAGCGGTCGATTTCCAGGAACATCAGCGATTCTTGCTGAATGTCGTCGCCCTGGGTGCCTTTGGGCAGGATTTCCAACAGCTCGCCCTTGCTGCCACGACGCACGCTGAGCACGGTGGTTTGCAGGGTATGGATGCTGTAGCCGCGGCGGTTCAGCTCGGTACGCACCGAGTCCACCAGGAATGGCAGGTCGTGGTGCAGCACTTCGACCGCGGTGTGGGTCGACTGCCAGCCGTGGCGTTCGTAATCGGGGTTGAAGACGCGCACTTGCGGTTGCGCGTGATCGAAGCGCTCAAGCAGGCGCCATGCAGAAAGGGTGCAGCCAGCAAGGTCGGACAACCGACGCTGGGTCAGCTCGTCAAGGGAAATGATGCCGAAGAATTGTTCAGCGAACAGCGCCACTTGTGGCAGTGCCTGTTCACTGATGTGCTGCGCCAGTGCCGCTTGCAGTTGGTGCTGGAAGTCGGCTTTGCTGGCTGCGGTGAAGAACGCCATCTGTGGTACTCCGCTTGGGCTTGTTATTGATGGAAGCGTCGCGTGCAAAGCCCCTTTCGGGGCTACCCGTCACCCGGCTCCTGATTCTCGGGCAGAGGAAACAGGGCGACAGGTGGGTGAAGCTGGACGAGACACTCAGGTCACATTCACCTTCCGTGAATGGGCATCTGCAAAAACGACTGGGCCGGGTGCAGCGCAATGTCTTTACGGGTGCTCATCCGTTGCGCAGCTTAACGATTGCGGCAAGGCCCATGCTTGCGGTGCTGCGACATATTCGGTCAACGGTACGCTGCTCTGGGGGCGCACATCGAACAACACTAGCAGCCACAGGCGATTTCGGGGGCTAACTGGACGGTTTTTGCGGGACACTCGTACCAGAACGACCGGTCGGGACGCGCCCGCCCCGCGTCAACCAGAAATTGACAACATCCATGATCGCCGAACCGACCATGGATGCTATTGGGGCTCATTGAAGAAACCTCGACCGATTCAGTCGATCAAGTCTTCGATCGCTTGAAATTTACTGACTGTCGCGCAGTCGTAACACATCATTCGAACCGTGACTTTGTCCATGCTGGCGTCGACGTTGCGCGAATCACATTCGCGGCAGAACAGCTGCAGATGTCCGGCCAGGTCCGCCCCGTCGGTATCGCCGGAGAAAAACCGTGGCACCAGCTCGTCACGCCAGTAGCCCCCCGGCGATCTGGAAAAACCTGCGCCGCTGTCCTTGAGCACCACGTCATACAAGATTCGGTGCAAAGCCGACTGCGGCACTCGCGAATCGCGATAGGCGGTTTTGCGCCAGTTTCGCGCCAATGCATCCTGCGCCGTGCCCAACATGCTGCCCGGGATGGTGTTGCAAGCATGGGGGCGGCCCCTGGAGTTGCCGGTGGCATAAAAGTGCGCGGCATTCTTCACCGCCAACCGCGCAAAGTAGTAGATATGACTCACCGAGAAGTCCTGCAGGAGCTGGTCGACAACTTTTTTCGCACGCCCTTGGGCACTGAATACAAAGCTCACTTCACTGGCCAATACCTGGATGTACTGAATCGACTCGTCCCGCGCCAGGCTAAACATCAAGGCGTACAGCTCGCTTTTCCAGGCGGGCTGAACAGTCCCGGACAACTCTTGATACAAAGCTCGATACAGCGCGTCGCGAGTGCTTCGTACATCGGGTTCCAACGCGACATTGGGTATCCAGCGCACGGAGGAAAAGTCATTGATCCGGTAATCGGACGCTAGATCGAAGGCCTTGATATCGCCATCCAGATCGACGTCCAATGCACCGGTCTCGTGCAAATCCCTCAACAGCGCTTCACTGGCCTCGTCAGTAGGCGCCAGGTGTTCGCTGCGGGATCCGGCGATAAGCGAGGCAATGCGCTCGGCACCGCCTACCTGGCCATCGTCCAGCAAGGCCAGCAGTGCCAGTTTCTGGACGAAGCCCAGCGAGGCATAAGGCACCGCCGGACGTGGCGTGGCGTAGCGTTTCTCCAGCTCGAGACGATCGCGCCGCGCTTGTGCGGCAATTTCCTCCTGGCGCAGCTTGTAGCACTCGTTGCAAGTGCAGAGTTTGCGTCGCCAGTGGCCGGGTTCAAAGTGATAGTGCTCGCAACGTACACACTTGAAATGGTTGCGCAGTGAGACAGGCGTGCACTTGGCGTGCCGACGCACCCACATGGGCAGGTCGCAGTAGGGACAGGTCAGGTCCTTGCTGATAATCGGGGGTAAAACCTTCAACAAACTGCGGACTTCAGGCGCAATGTTGAACTCGATTTTCAGATCGGCACTTTTTTCACCATTCAGATAGCGCTGGTACAGTTGCTCGATCTGCTCCTCGGACAGGTGCTTGATCTCATCCGCCCATTCGAAATACTGACTCATCGAAAGAGGTTTTTTTTTCATGATTGACTGCGCAATCCTTTGCGTCTGGGTGATCACGCTAAGGGATTGAATTGCGCCAATACAAGTAAAAAACCTGCGGACGGGCGTTATTTTCACCGCTCGCAAACTTCCTGCAACAGGACCTGAAATTTCCTAGGTCAAGTTAGGAATAGTCCGACAGAAACACCTCTCACAATTCAAAAAGTCGAACTTTTAACGTTTTTCCATTCATCAAACCGATAATACAAATCGGTTTCTTCCGACAGATCCCGCACCATAAGGCACAGAAATTTTCGTGGGCTGGGTGAATTGCTTTTTTGTTACGTGGCCCGCTGCGCGGTGTTTTTCACCAGGCCCGGAGGCGGACTTTCGTTTAACCAAACTGCACTTGATCGCTCGGAACCTGATTCCTCACATTGTTGGGATGACAGGGATAATCCGCGAATAAATAGCTTGTCCCTGATACAACCCATTGCTGAGTGCTGTTGTGCAAGTTTCATTCAGTCGCCTTCGATTTCTCTGTGTGGGAAATCTGGGGCGCGCTCCTGTTCGGAGGGCGCCCAGTCCTGGTGACAAACCAGACCGCTCGGGATCCACGAGACTTTCACGACTTACTGACACGCGAGAAAGTCACCGTACTCAATCAAACCCCTCTCTTCGTTCCGAAACCTTATAACCATTGACACGACAAGACCATGCGATTGGCTGTCGCTACGCTACGTTATCCTTGGTGGAGAACGCTTGGGCGCGCCGGCACTAATACCATGGATAGAATGATCGGGGTTGGTTCGGACCACGCGGATATCGTGCGCGCCGCAAAGGCAATCAGAGTTAAGCGCCCATGTACTACATAGCGAGCTGATTCCTACTCGGTTGATTCGTATGAAAATTTGAGTATTGAAGGTCCACGATAGGTAACTATGAGTCACACAAGTCGGCAGAAAATCCTTCGAGCTGGCAGAATTGCCTTTTCACCACTCTCGTCGAGCTAGGAACTACCCATGCAAATGACCACCGCCCTCTTGATCGTCAACCCTTGCGACGACGAAGAAGACAACATGGCCATGCTTTGCTGCCACAGCGACCAGGGCGAAATGTTCCTGATGAGCCGCTACCCCGATGAAGACGAGCTGGAAATCACCCTCGACGGCGAACCCTCGACGCTTGATGGCGTGAAAGTCACCCTGAGCCCTTCCCTGCTCAAGATAGAAATTGCGGCGGCCGATGCTGATGCGTTGAATGGGGACGATGTGCTGGAGATCACCTTCGATCCGGACATGGTGGATCTGGCTGAAGTGGAAGAGACCTTGCAGAACATTCTTAAGGGTACTGGCACCTTCATTAGCCAGCTCTGAATATCAGTGCCTGTTCCGGCCTCATCGTCGGAGCGCCGCCCGGAGCAAGCTCGCTCCCACATTTGATCGCGTGCCTCAGTGACGGCGTGATCCCCTGTGGGAGCGAGCTTGCTCGCGATGGCGTCAGTAAACCCACCACATTACTGAAATGGCACGAACCGCCAACAATTTCACCCATCATTTCCCGCACTTTGCGCAAAATGCCGTTAGTCGCCGCCCCCCACGATGGATTAAAGTAACGCCCCCAGCCCTGGCGTACTTCGAACGTCCTCGGCGACCCTTTTGCAGGAACAGTCATCGATGGAACATCGTGAAGCGCTACTCGCGCTGCGAACCTTTCTTTCAACGCAGATTCTCGGCCAGGAAAAACTCATCGAGCGCTTGCTCATCGCCCTGCTCGCCGACGGCCACATGCTGGTCGAGGGCGCCCCTGGCCTGGCCAAGACCAAGGCCATCAAAGAACTCGCCGAAGGCATCGAAGCCCAGTTCCACCGTATCCAGTTCACCCCTGACCTGTTGCCGGCCGACATTACCGGTACGGAAATCTACCGCCCGGAAACCGGCAGCTTCGTGTTCCAGCAAGGCCCGATTTTCCACAACCTGGTACTGGCGGACGAAATCAACCGCGCCCCGGCCAAGGTTCAGTCGGCCTTGCTCGAAGCCATGGGCGAGCGGCAAGTCAGTGTCGGGCGCAGCACCTATGAACTGTCGCCCTTGTTTTTGGTGATGGCCACGCAGAACCCTATCGAGCAGGAAGGCACCTACCCGCTGCCCGAAGCCCAGCTCGACCGCTTCCTGATGCACGTGAAGATCGGTTTCCCGGACGCGACGGTTGAACGCAAGATTCTGCAACAGGCCCGTGGCGAAGCCCTCAACGGTGAAGCCAAGCCTGAGCGTCGGGTTACCCAACAGACGATCTTCGCCGCACGCAAGGAAATCCTCGGCCTGTACATGGCCGACGCCGTGGAGGAGTACCTGGTGCAACTGGTCATGGCCACCCGCACCCCGGCCAAGTTCGACCCGGAAATGGCCGAGTGGATCGCCTACGGCGCCAGCCCGCGCGGTTCGATTGCCCTGGACCGCTGCGCCCGTGCCCACGCCTGGCTGGCCGGGCGCGACTTCGTCAGCCCGGAAGACATACAGGCCGTGCTGTTCGACGTGCTGCGCCATCGCATCATTCTTTCCTTTGAAGCCGAAGCCGCTGGCATCGACCAGGACCGGGTGGTCCAGCGGATTCTCGACGTCGTAGCCGTCGCTTGACCCCGATGAAAGCCAGCCTGCCGCCCGAGCCGGGCATACGTGTCAGCCTCGCCGACCTGATCGAGATGCGCCATCGCGTGCGCGAAGTGCAGCTGTTTTCCACGCCGAGCCAACGCAGCCCGCTGATCGGCCTGCACCATTCCAAATTGCGCGGCCGTGGCGTGGACTTCGATCAGGTGCGGGTCTATCAGGCCGGCGACGATGTGCGCACCATTGACTGGCGCGTGACCGCACGCACCCAGGAGCCTCACACCAAGCTGTTCCACGAAGAACGCGAGCGGCCGATTTTCATCATGGTCGAACAAAGCCGTCGCCTGTTTTTCGGCTCGGGCCTGATGTTCAAGTCAGTGCTCGCCGCACAGGCCGCGAGCCTGATCGGTTGGGCAGCCCTGGGGCATAACGACCGGGTCGGCGGGCTGGTGTATGGCGACAATCAGCACTACGAAATCAAGCCTCGGCGCAGCAAGCAAAGCCTGCTGCAGCTGCTCAACCGGCTGGTGCGGGTCAATCAGTCGCTCAACAGCGAAAGCGAGCCGGACCGTGATGCCTTTGGTATCGCCCTGCGCCGCGCCCGGGAAGTGTCCCGCCCGGGCAGCCTGGTGATTGTGATTTGCGATGAACGCGCGCTATCGGAAAGCGCCGAGCAACAGCTGAGCCTGTTATCGCGTCATTGCGACCTGTTGCTGCTGCCGGTGTCCGACCCGCTGGATCATGCCCTGCCCGCCGCAGGACTTTTACGTTTCGCCGAGCATGGCGCGCAACTGGAACTCGATACGCTGAATTTCGACCTGCGCCAGACTTACCGGGCCCAGGCCGAAGCACGCATCGCACGCTGGGAGCTGCTCGCGCAGAAACTGCGGGTACTGATGATGCCTTTGAGCACCCAGAGCGAGATGGTCGAACAACTGCGCGAATACCTGAACCCACAGAAACCGGGGAAAGGTCGATGAGCAGCCTTGATCAACTGCAACCCCTGATATCCCCGCCACCGGTGGAATTCTGGCCTCCGGCTCCGGGTTGGTGGTTACTGCTTTTATTGGTGCCACTGATCGGTTTGGGCCTGTGGAAGCTGCGTCGCTTCATTCCGGACAAGCGCCCGGTGGTACGCGCCGAACAGCCGCTGGACCCGGTGCGCCTTGCCGCCCTGGCGGAGCTGGCCTTGATGCCCAAACCCTACGACGGTGCGCCAGCCGGTGCCTGGCTGCAGCAACTCAACGGCTTGCTCAAACGCCTGTGCCGCAACCATTACCCCTACAGCCAGAGCCATACCCTCAACGGCCGCAAATGGCTGGCATTCCTCGACAACCGCTGCCCGGCGGCCGGGCTGACTCGCTGGATGGTGCTTGTGGAGGGCGCCTACAAACCCGAATGCAAGCTCGATGACAAGGCGATCGCCGGCCTGACCCTGGCCGTCGACACATGGATTCGCAAGCATGTTTGAATTTGCCTGGCCGTGGATTTTTGCCCTTCTGCCGCTGCCGTGGCTGATGCGCATCGTATTGCCGGTGGCCGACAGTGGCGAACCGGCGCTCAAGGTCAGCTTCCTGAGCGATCTGGAAGGCCTCGCCGGGCGGCGCGCCCGGGCCAACCTGCCGGCATGGCGCCAACAGGCGCCGTTCATTTTGCTGTGGCTGTTACTGCTGGTCGCGGCGGCGCGCCCGCAGTGGCTCGGCGAACCCTTGCCGATCGCCGCCAGCGGCCGCGATCTGCTGGTGGCGGTGGACGTTTCCGGCTCCATGGATTTCCCTGACATGCAGTGGCAGGACGAAGAGGTGAGTCGACTGTCGTTGGTCCAGCACCTGCTCGGCGACTTCCTGGAAAGTCGCGAAGGTGACCGCGTCGGCCTGATCCTGTTTGGCAGCCGGGCCTACCTGCAGGCACCGCTGACCTTCGACCGCCACACCGTACGCGTGTGGCTCGACGAAGCGCGCATCGGCATTGCCGGCAAAAACACCGCCATCGGCGATGCGATCGGCCTGGCCCTCAAACGCCTGCGTTTGCGTCCGGCAACAAGCCGCGTGCTGATACTGGTCACCGACGGCGCCAACAATGGCGGTGAAATCGATCCGCTCACCGCCGCCCGACTGGCGGCCCAGGAAGGTGTGAAAATCTACCCGATCGGCATCGGTGCCGATCCGGAACAAAGTGGCTCCGTGGGGTTCCTCGGTGTCAATCCGAGCCTGGACCTTGACGAACCCTCCCTCAAGGCAATCGCCGTGGCCACTGGTGGTCAGTACTTCCGTGCCCGCGACGGCAAGGAACTGCAGGCAATCAAGGAAACCCTCGATCAACTGGAGCCCGTGGCCCAGCAACCAACCCAGGCCCGCCCGGCGCAAGCCTTGTATCACTGGCCCCTCGCCCTGGCGCTGTGCCTGAGCATGCTGCTGGTGGTTCCCGTACTCTGGCCGGACAACCCGTTGCAACGCCTGTTTACCAAGGATCTGTATTTGCAAACGCAATTGCTGCCCGACTGGCGCCAGCGCCTCAAACGCCTGCGTCTGCGGAGGCGCCGATGAGTGCGCTGTGGCCCTACTGGTTCCGGCCCTGGTGGCTACTGTCGCTGCCGCTGCTTGGCTGGTTGCTCTGGCAACTCTGGCACCGCAAGAAGCGCGCCGGGCGCTGGCAGATGATCCTGCCGCCGGCCTTTCATGCGGCGCTGCTCAGCGGTGGCAGTGGTCGCGACAGCAAACTGCCCTGGGTCGCGCTCGGCGTGGCGTGGCTGTTGACCGTGCTCGCTTTGTTGGGCCCGGGTTGGGAACGCGTCGAGCAAACCAGCCAGAAACCCGCGGACCCGTTGGTGGTGGTTCTTGAACTGACCCCGGAAATGCTCGCCACCGACGTCACGCCCAATCGGCTGGAGCAGGCCCGGCGCAAGCTGTTCGACCTGCTGCAGGCCCGCAGCGACGCGCAAACCGCCATAGTCGTCTACGCCGGCAGTGCCCACACGCTGGTCCCGCTGTCAGATGATCTTTCCACCAGCCGCAACCTGTTGGATGCACTGAAACCGTCGTTGATGCCCGAGCCCGGTCATCGTGCCGATCTGGCAGTGCTCAAGGCCCTGGCGCTGCTCGAACAAGCTGCTTTGGGCGACGGTCGGATCCTGCTGGTCGGTTCGTCCCTGACCGAACCAGAGCGGCTGGGCATCCGTCGCGCGCTGAACGGCAAATCGACTCAATTCCTGATGCTCGGCATCGGCACCGCCGAAGGCTCACCGATCACCCAGGAGGACGGCAGCTTCCTCAAGGATGAACAAGGCGCCATTCTCGTGCCGCGCCTCGACGAGCCTGGCTTGAAAGGTTTTGCCAACGATCTGGATGGACGCTTTCGCCAGGCGCGCCTGGACGATAGCGACCTGCACGCCCTTGGCCTGCTCGACGGTCCGCGCAATTTGCGCAACGACGGTCAGACCTTGCGCCTCGATACCTGGGCCGACCAGGGTTACTGGCTGCTGTTGCCACTGCTGCTGCTCGCGGCCTGCGCAGGACGCCGTGGCTGGTTGCTGTGCCTGCCACTGCTATTGGCGCTACCGCAACCAGGTTACGCCTTCGACCTCGCAGACCTGTGGCTGCGTCCTGATCAACAAGGCGTGCAATTGCTCAAGCACAAGCGTCCGGCCGAGGCCGCCCGGCGCTTCGAAGACCATCAGTGGCAAGGCGTGGCGCTCTATGAAGCCGCAGACTACGCCGGCGCCGCCGAGCGGTTTGCCGAGGGCAACGATGCCCATGCCCACTACAATCGGGGCAATGCCCTGGCCAAGAGTGGTCAGCTGGAGGCAGCCCTGGACGCTTACGAGCAGGCACTGGAACGTCAACCTGATTTGCGTCCGGCACTGACCAACAAGGCGCTGGTGGAACGTCTGCTCAAGGAGAAAAACACGCCCCCCCCTCCTGAGCCAGACGCAGCCAGCAACGCCCGGCCCGAAGCCGAATCGCCGGAACCACCGCCCGGTGCTGCTGCCCAACCCTCGAGCGGCGACGAAGGGCAACCGCCCAGCCCAGGTGAACGACAACCGTCCACCACACCGCCGAAACCGGGGACCAACGAAGTACCAGGCAGCGAACTGGGTGACGAACAACACACGACACCACCCTTGCGCCAGGCCACCGACAGCCTCGAAGGTGAACAGCGCCAGGCACTGGAGCAGTGGCTGCGGCAGATTCCGGATGACCCTGGTGAACTGCTCAGGCGTAAATTCTGGTACGAACAGCAACAACATCAGGATCAGGAAGAAACTCGATGACCCGCTTCACCGTTTTATTGCTCGCGCTGTTGCATGGCCTGTTGTTCTGCACCGCCCAGGCGCAGGCAGGAGAACTGGTCGCCAGTGTGGACCGCAGTCGCCTCAGCTCAGGCGAGACGGTCGAGCTGACCCTGGAATCCACCGACGTCACTCAATTCGGCAAACCCGACCTGGCACCGCTGGAGCCGTTGTTCGAAGTGCGCGGCACACGCCAGGTCAACCAATTGAACACTCTCAGCGGCGAAAACCAGGCCGCCACGCGATGGATCGTCACCCTCTTGCCCCGGCAAAACGGCAGCGTAGTGATTCCGCCACTGCAACTGGGCGAACTGCAGAGCCAGCCGATCACCCTGCAAGTGGTCGAGAGCGAAACACCGGACAACCCGAACAGCCGGGCCCCGGTGTTCATCGATGCCAGCCTCGATCAAACCAGCGTGTACGTACAGGCCCAGGCAGTCCTGACCCTGCGTATCTACCATTCGGTGTCGCTGTACGACGACAGCAGCCTGCCACCCTTGCAGATACCTGATGCGCGCATCGAACAATTGGGCGACTCACGCACCTACGAAAAAGACATCGACGGTCAGCGCCACGGCGTGATCGAAATGCGCTATGCGATTTACCCGCAACACAGCGGCGAACTGATCATTCCGGCACAGGTCTTCAACGCCGCGCTGGTCGATGCACAACCGGCACAGGACGCCACCCAAGGGGCGAAATCCGGCAAGCTGATGCCCGTTACCTCGACCGAACTGCTGTTGACGGTCAAGGCCAAGCCCATCACCTATCCGGCCGATGCGCCCTGGCTGCCTGCGCGCAGCCTGACCCTGAGCGAAAGCTGGAACCCGGAGCCGGATCACGCCCAGGTCGGTGATTCACTGACCCGCAGCCTGACAGTGACGGCCGAAGGCTTGTCCAGCACCCAACTGCCACCGCTGCCCGGCACCGATGTCGGCGGCCTGCGCCGCTACCCGGATCAACCGGTGCTCGGCAACCAGAACAGCGAACGCGGCCTGGTCGGCAGTCGTGAAGACCGAGAAGCCCTGGTGCCGACAAGGACCGGCGCCATCGAACTGCCCACCGTCGACGTGGTCTGGTGGAACACCTTCGAAGACCATCTGGAACGCAGCAGCCTGCCCGCTCGCACGCTGCACGTGGCGGCCAATCCGAGCCTGGTGGTCGACGCCCCCGCCGGCAACTCACCGGTCGATGCCAGTGCCGACAGCGTAGTGCTCTGGCGCTGGAAGCTCAGTACCTTGATCCTGGCCTGCACCACCCTGCTCGGCTTCGGCCTCTGGTGGCGTGGCCGCTGGCAACCGGCGGTGGCACGCGTCGCACAAACCGGCCCGAGCCCGCGCACCGTACTCGACGACCTCAAGCGCGCCTGCCAGGCCAACGACTCCCACGCCACCCGCCAGGCGCTCGACGCCTGGGCCCGCCAACAACCGGAAACCCTGGCCGACATGGCCGCCCGCTTCGTGCCACTGTCCAACGCCCTCGACGGCCTGAACGGCGCTCTGTACAGCGAAACCGGCCAGTACTGGCAAGGTGACGAGTTGTGGCGGGCGATCAAGGCGATTCCAATGGCCGAGCGGGTGCAGGATCCGGTCGGTGAGAGTGGGTTGCCGCCGCTGTATCCGAAGTAACGCCGGACAGAGGATCACGCAAAACCTGTAGGAGCCGGCTTGCCGGCGAAGCTCTGGCAGATATTGTGCAGGCCTGCGGGCCGCCTTCGCTGGCAAGCCAGCTCCTACAGACGCAAAGGCATTCAGCAACCTGTTTTGTTTGCCAGTAAACTCTCTCCCCTTTCGCCGCCTTCATTTTCCCCGCGGCCATTACCTATTTTTGTAGCGGAGTTCGCCTTGCGCTTGTTTCACACCTCCGACTGGCACCTCGGGCAGAACCTGCACGGCCAGGATCGCGATTTCGAACACGGCTGTTTTCTCGACTGGCTGTTGCGCCAGCTGAAACTGGATCAACCGGACGTGCTGTTGATCGCCGGCGATATCTTCGACACGGTCAATCCGCCGGTCAAAGCCCAGGAGCGGCTCTACGACTTCATCGTCAGCGCCCACGAACAGCAGCCGTCGCTGACCATTGTGATGATCGCCGGCAACCACGATTCCGGCTCGCGGATCGAACTGCCCGCGCCGTTGATGCGGCGCTTGCGCACTCATGCGCTCGGTCGTGTGCTGTGGCTGGATGACGGGCAACTGGACGCCGAGCGCCTGTTGCTGCCCTTGCCGGATGCCCGTGGTGAAATCGCCGGCTGGTGCCTGGCGCTGCCATTCCTGCGCCCGGCGGAGGTCACTGGCGCGCACTTGGGTGACAACTATTTGCGCGGGATCGGACAGGTGCACGAGTGGCTGATCGAAGCGGCCAACGCCAAGCGCCAGCCGGGTCAGGCACTGATTGCCATCAGCCACGCGCACATGGCCGGCGGTTCGGTATCGGAAGACTCCGAGCGCAGCCTGATCATCGGCAATGCCGAAGCCCTGCCCGCCAGCCTGTTCGGGCCGAGCATCAGTTATGTCGCCCTCGGCCACTTGCACAAGCCGCAGAAGGTCAACGGCGAGGAGCGTATCCGCTACAGCGGCTCGCCGATTCCGCTGTCGTTCTCCGAGATCAGCTATCAGCACCAGATTCTCGACATCACGCTCGACGGCGAGGCCCTGGTCAGCGTCGAACCGAAACTGATCCCCCGTGCAGTCAACCTGCAACGCATCGGCCCGGCGCCATTGAGCGAGATCCTGCTGCAACTGGCGGACCTGCCGAACATCGACCTGTTGGCCGAGATCCAGCGTCAGCCATGGCTGGAGGTGCGGGTGCGCCTGGACGAGCCGCAGCCCGACCTGCGCAATCAAGTGGAAAACGCCCTGCAAGGCAAGGCCGTGCGCCTGGTGCGCATCGCCGCCGAGTACGCCGGCAACGGCGGTCGTGACGGTGCCGACGAAGGCAGCACGCTGATCGAACTGGATCAACTCACGCCTCAGGAACTGTTCAGCCGCGCTTGGCAGGATAATTACGGCAGCGAGGTCGACGCGCAGACCCTCAAGGACTTTGCCGAGCTGTTGCAGGACGTGCAGATGGAGAGCGAACAGTCATGAAAATTCTCGCGATCCGCCTGAAAAACCTTGCCTCCCTGGCTGGGCCGTTTGAAATCGACTTCACCGCCGAACCCCTGGCCAGTGCCGGACTGTTCGCCATCACCGGTCCCACCGGTGCCGGCAAAAGCACCCTGCTCGATGCGTTGTGCCTGGCGTTGTTCGGCGCCGTACCGCGCCTGCACAACACCGGACGCGATGCCAAGGTGCCGGACGCCGACGGAGAAATCGCGACAGGTGACCCGCGGACCCTGTTACGTCGCGGCACCGGTGAAGGTTACGCGGAAGTGGATTTCGTCGGTGTCGACGGCCGTCGTTACCGCGCCCGCTGGGAAGCCAATCGCGCCCGGGACAAGGCCGCCGGCAAGCTGCAGGCCAGCCGCCAGAGCTTGCGCGACATCGATCAGGATCAATTGCTCGCCAGCCAGAAAGGCGAATACAAGGCTCAGCTCGAAGCCGCGCTGGGCCTGAATTTCGAACAGTTCACCCGCGCGGTGATGTTGGCGCAAAGCGAGTTCAGCGCGTTCCTCAAGGCCGATGACAACGACCGCAGCGAACTGCTGGAAAAACTCACCGACACGGCGCTCTACACCCGCCTCGGTCGTCGCGCTTTCGACAAGACCAAGGAGGCCCGCGAGGCGCACAAGCTGCTGCAGGATCAGGCCAGCGGGGTGACGCCGCTGTCACCCGAAGCCCGCGCGGAACTGGATGAGCGCTTCAACGAAGCGCAGCAGCAACTCAAGACCCGACAGGCGCAGCTCAAACAGCTTGAACTGCAGGACACCTGGCTCAAGGACCTGCGTCGCTTGCAGGACGAACATCTGGCTGCCAGCGAACAACTGCAATCGGCACAGACCCACTGGGAGGCCCTGGCCAGTGAGCGCTTGAGGCTCACCCGCCTCGAACAGCTGGCCCCGCAACGGCACCAGTTCGCCCGTAAGGCCGAGGTCGACGCGCTGCTGACACCCTTGGCGGCGCACATTGCCTTGCAGACGCAGCAGCATGGCGAACTCGGCGAGCGTCAGACGCAGCTTGAGCAACAGCTTGGCGCCGCCCGGATCGCATTGAACGAAGCGCAACAACGGCAAACCGCCAGTGCGCCGTTACTGCGCCAGGCCTTCGAGGCGCAAAGCACCCTCGCCCGCCTCGCCAAAGACACCGCCCTCAGTGCCGAGGCAAAGCAAAATGCCGAGCAGGCCTGCAGCCAGGGCCAGAGCACGATTCAGACCTTGCTCGATCAGCAAGTCCGTGGCGCCGGGGACTTGCAGCGCATTGCCACCGAGCTGGAACAAAGCGCTCATCTGGCACCGTTGAGCGATGCCTGGAATGCCTATCGCGATCGCCTGCAACAGTTGATGTTGA
Source organism: Pseudomonas sp. A-B-19 (assembly GCF_019947515.1). Lineage (NCBI taxonomy): Bacteria > Pseudomonadati > Pseudomonadota > Gammaproteobacteria > Pseudomonadales > Pseudomonadaceae > Pseudomonas > Pseudomonas sp. A-B-19. Next base: position 27,072 of record NZ_JAGYGN010000026.1, on the reverse strand, counting down.
TCGGTAACCGGTTGAATCGGGGCCAGGCCGAACTGGCCAGCCTCGAGCAAAACGCTGCGAGCGCCGAACAAACGCTGACCGCGCAGAAGCAGCAACTGGAGGTGCTGTTCAAGGAGGCCGGTGCCGAGCCGGATGCCGTCGCCGAGCAGATCGGCATTCTGGGCAGCCTGTTGCAGGACAACCGCAAGCAACTGCGTGCCGTCGAAGACCTGGCGCGCCTGTGGGCCAGCCAGCAGGACCTGGACCAGCGCAGTGCCGAGCTGCAACAACGCCAGCTCACCGCGCAGCAGGAACGTGAACGCCTGACCCAGGACGGGGTCAAGGCCAAGGTTGATCTGAGCGTTGCCGAACAGACTCTCAACGTCACGCGCGAACTGCTGGAGCGTCAGCGTCTGGCGCGCAGTGCCAGTGTCGAAGAGCTGCGCGCGCAGTTGCAGGACGACCAGCCATGCCCCGTGTGCGGCAGCAACGAGCATCCCTATCATCAGCCCGAAGCCCTGCTGCAGAGCCTCGGCCGTTTCGATGAAAGCGAACAGGCCAACGCGCAGAAGGCCGTCGACCTGCTCAAGGAAAAGCTCACCGACCTGCGTGCCGAAGTCGGCGGGCTGATCGCCCAGCAAAAGGAACTGCTGCAACAGCAGGAACAACTGGCGACCCAGCAGCAAGCCCTTGCCCCAAGTCTGGAAGCGCATCCGCTGGCTGCCCAACTGCTGAATCAGGATGCCCTCAAACGCGACGCCTGGCTCACCCAGCAGAACAGCCAGCTCAACCAGAGCATCAGCCAGGACGAGCAACGACAAAACGCGTTGCTCACCCTGCAACAGGATGCGGCACGCCTGACCCAACAACTGCGTCATGCCGAAACCGCGCACCAGCAAGCGGCCCAGCAACTGAGCAATCAACAGCGCGAACTGGGTAACGACCGCCAGCGCCTGGACGAAGAACTCGGTGCATTCGCCAACCTGCTGCCAGCCGAGACCCTGCAAGCGCTGCGCGTCGAACCGGCCGCGACCTTCATGCAACTCGACCGGCAGATCGCCGAGCGCCTGGCGCAACTCGAGCAACAAAAGGAAGAACTGGCCGAGCAGCAACAACGCCAGCAAAACCTGGAGAAGGAACAGGATCGCCAGCAAAGCCGCGTGCAGCAATTGCAGGCCGCCGAACAGCAGTTCACCGGGCTGGCCGAGCAGCAACAGGCGAGCCTGCAAACGCTCGGGCAACTACTCGGCGAACACAGCAGCGCAGAAGATTGGCAGCAGCAACTGGAACAGGCCGTGGAACAGGCGCGTAGCGCCGAAACCGGTACCGCGCAGACGTTGCAAAGTGTCCTCACGCAGTCAGTGCAAATCGCCGCCGAGCTCAAGGCCCAGCAAGAACGCTTGCACGCACTGGAAGCTGAAGAACGTGAGCTCGCCGGCAAGATCGGCGACTGGCGTGCCCGCCATCCCGAGCTGGATGACGCTGGCCTCGAAGACCTGCTGCGGGTTGACGACACTCAGGTCAGCGAACTGCGCCAGCGCTTGCAGCACAGTGAAAAAGCCATCGAGCAAGCCCGCGTCCTGGTGCAGGAGCGCGACAAGCGCCTGCTCGATCATCAGGCGCAACACAACGGCAACCTCGATGCCGAGCAATTGGCTAGCGCATTGGATGATCTGCAAACCCTGGCCAACACCAGCGAACAACACTGCGCCGAACTGCGCGCCGAACAGGCCGAGGACCAGCGCCGGCAAAACGCCAATCAGGCCCTGGCGCAGCAGATTGCCGACGCCTACAGCGAGTACCAGCGTTGGGCACGCTTGAATGCGTTGATCGGCTCCGCCACCGGCGATACCTTCCGCAAGATCGCCCAGGCCTACAACCTCGACCTGCTGGTGCATCACGCCAACGTGCAATTGCGCCAACTGGTGCGCCGCTATCGCCTCAAGCGCGGCGGCAGCATGCTCGGCTTGCTGGTGATGGACACCGAAATGGGCGACGAACTGCGTTCGGTGCATTCGCTGTCCGGTGGCGAGACTTTCCTGGTCTCGCTGGCGCTGGCCCTTGGTCTGGCATCGATGGCGTCGAGCACGCTGAAAATCGAATCGTTGTTCATCGACGAAGGCTTCGGCAGCCTCGATCCGGAATCCCTGCAACTGGCCATGGACGCCCTTGACGGCTTGCAGGCTCAGGGCCGCAAGGTCGCGGTGATTTCCCACGTGCAGGAAATGCATGAACGGATTCCCGTGCAGATTCAGGTCCAGCGCCAGGGCAACGGTCTGAGCACCCTGGAGGTGAAATGAACACGTTGTATTCCTTCCGCCGCTGCCCGTACGCCATGCGCGCGCGCATGGCCCTGCGTTATGCGGGAGTGGCCGTGGACATCGTCGAAGTCAGCCTGAAGGCCAAGCCCGCCGAAATGCTCGAGCTGTCGGGCAAAGGCACGGTGCCAGTACTGAACGCCGATGGCCGGGTGATCGACGAAAGCCTCGACATCATGCGCTGGGCCCTGGCACAGAACGATCCGCAGGACTGGTTGCTCAAGGATGATCCTGGCGCAGCGGCGCAAATCACCCCGCTGATCGAACAGAACGATCAGGTGTTCAAGGTGCACCTGAATCGCTACAAGTACGCCGAGCGTTATCCCGAACAGCCGATGGAGGTTTATCGCGGCGAAGGCGAAGTATTTCTGCAAAGGCTGGAGGCATTGCTGGAAGGACGCGATTACTTGCTGGCCAACCATCCAAGCCTGGCCGACGTAGCGTTGATGCCCTTTGTGCGCCAGTTCGCCCACGTCGACCGCGACTGGTTCGCGCAGACGCCGTATCGACGGTTGCAGGACTGGTTGCAGCGGTTTCTGGAGTCGGATTTGTTTACCGGTGTGATGCGCAAGTAAGCCACCGCACACTGTGGCGAGGGAGCTTGCCCTAATGCCAGTCAGTTAAGGAGCAAAACCTGTGGGAGCGAGCTTGCTCGCGATAGCGGACTGTCAGGTAACGCAGGTGTTGACTATGCGATCGTCATCGCGAGCAAGCTCGCTCCCACAGGGGTGCGGTGTTCGAAGCGTTAACTGATCGGCATTAGGGCAAGCCCCTCGCCACAAAAGGCCATCATCGACAGCAGAATTCAGGCCAACACCTCACACATCCCGATCGCCGAGCAATCCACCTGGAACGGCCCGAACACCACCCCTTCTGTCCTGACCGGCGGATTGCCGGTCAGCATGCCTTGGGCACTGGCGTTTTCGATGTTGCGGGCAATGTTGTGGTTGGCTTCGATGGTCCGTGCCACCGAGCCTGCCGAGCCCTGGCCGATCCCCAACAGGGAGGATCCGTTGGTCATGAACGCCAGGAAGGCGATGACCCAGAGTCTGTGCCCTTTCATGCGCCGACGACTCCCGCGAATTCAGCCTGATCGACGCTCGCGTTTTGCGCACGGTGTTCAAACTGGATACCGGGATGAGCGACCTGAATCGGTGCTTCGAAGGTGGATTGCGCCTGCGGCGAAAGGCTGACCAGCAGCACCATGGCGAGGTAAAGACCGATCGCTATATAGGCGCCGTGTTTGGCAGAAGTGAGAATTGCGCTGGCCATGATGTTCTCCGCAGGCATGTTTCAATGCCCACAGAATCGATCAAAAAAGCCTGGGTAACCACTCAGGGTTATCCATAGTGACCATCAGCTTCATTGATCATTAAGCCAGTCTATTTCAGTCTTCAAGAAAACTTATCAAGCGCTCGCGGGCAGCATCCGGCTCACCCGGAACAGGCTCAGCTGCCGACAGAATGGGGGTGGAATAGAGAAAAAGAACAACCAATGCCAGACGCGTCACCATGCTGCCGATCCTTGCCGTGAGGAGGAGTCAAAAAATCAGCGTCAATTTAAACGCATGGCCATATGATATCAAGCGCGACATTGATGGCAATTTGATGCTGTCGCAGATGCGTTATGCAGGAGCGACATCACTCTGATCGTTTTCGACACAAGTGTCTTCGGTCATCAGTGACTTCGCTCCTGCATAAAGGCAGGGGGTGAACGCTCAGGCCTGGGTTTTGTGATCCAGTGCGGCGTAGAAGTTGGCGCTCTGTTGCAGGTACTTCTGGGTGTAGCTCTGGGTGTGGGCTCTTTTGTCGCTGATTTCAACGTTGGCACTGGCTGGCAGCGCAACGGTGGCAGAAATGGCGGAAGCGGCGATGACAGAGAAGATGTTGAAGTTCATGGCGGTATTCCTCGGATTCAGTTGGCTTGCTTGCCCGGTGGGGCCGTGAAGCAAACTTAACCTTCGAGGGTTCGTGCCTTGAAATGCTTTGTAGCAGTACCAGATATCAGCGCCATTGATAAAAGCAGGCAGGCCCCATCTACCGGGGCCTGCGGCCTATTGACGCAGCAGAAACCTGAGGTCGCTCGGGGCGTCCATCGGCAGTTTTTGCACGGTCTTGCCCAGCAGACCAGTCCTGGCATCGCGTTCGACGACGACAATCTGGTTGCTCTTCTGGTTGGCGATCAACAGGAATTTGCCGCTCGGATCGAGACTGAATTCCCGCGGATGATCGCCCTCCACTGTTCGGCGTTGCAGTTCACGGAGGTGGCCTGTCGCCGGATCAATGGCAAACACCAACAGTTGATTGGCCGTGCCACGGTTGCTGACGTAGAGGAACCTGCCGTCAGCCGAGGCATGCAACGCCGCCGCAGCCTTGCCTGAAACCGGTTGCCCGGCAGCCAGATCGACCATCTGCGTCTGTTCGAGTCGGCCGTCGTGGTAATCGAACACTGCCACTTGCGCGCTCATTTCCATGGTCAGCCAGGCGTGTTTGCCGTCAGCGCTGAACAGCAGATGACGTGGTCCGCTACCGGGCGGCAGCTGCACGAATGCCGGGGTGGCCGGAGTCAATGGCAGTTCGGGGTTGGCCTTGGGGTCGAAGCGGTAGGCAAACACCTTGTCGGCACCAAGATCGATTGCGAACACGTATTGGCCATCCGGTGACGGAATGGCCGAATGCACGTGGGCCGAGGCCTGGCGCTCGGGATTGACCCGGCTCGCCGGGTGGCTGCTCATCTGTACCACCGGCTTGAGCTTGCCATCGGCCGTCACCGGCATCACCGCGAGGGTGCCGCCCGGGTCTTCGGCCACCGAGTAATTGCTGACGAACAGATGGCTGCCATCGACGCTGAGGCTGGAATGGGTCGGCTCATTGCCCAGGCTTTGTACCTGGCTGATCAGGCTCAGCGCATGGCTCTTGGGATTGATGGCGTAACTGCTGACGCGCCCGACCGGATCAGTCTGGCCCGGGCCGTTTTCGTTGACCACGAACAGGTGTCGCTGGTCCTTCGACAGAGTCAGCCACGACGGGTTTTCGCTGTTGATCACTTGCAGGGGCCGGGCATCGATCTGCCCGGTACGGCTGTCGAACGCCAGGCCGTAGATGCCCTGGCTTTGACCGGCGGTGTAGGAGCCCACCAGCAGTTGATAGTCCTCGGCGTTTGCGACCTGGACGCCCATGGCGCCGATGCTGCCGGCCATCAACAGTGGCCAGAGGTTACGCATCGCCCTGGTCATCATCTTCGTTGTCACCGCTGACGACATCGCCAACGCACACCAAACGGTGTTCACCCGAGTCACCGGTGATCAACCAGCTTTGCAGCGAGGTGTCGAAGCTCGCGGCCTGGATCTGTGCCGGGGTGAACTCCCAGTGCAGTGCCTTTCGACCGTCCATGCATTCGATATGCAGGTTATCGTCTTCGTCCAAGGAAAACTCGAAGGCATGATAACCATCGATTTCCACCATTCCGCAGTGTTCGAGGGCAGTGAGCAAGGTGTCGGTTGGGGAATTCATGGCAATCAGTCTTTGAATGGGAAAGACGCAATGATAGCTCATGCACCACCTCCCCTGTAGGAGCTGGCTTGCCAGCGAATGCGGTTATTCAGCCGACAAACAAGTCGCCTGACACACCGCTTTCGCTGGCAAGCCCGCGCCTACAGGGATTGTGGTCAGCCGCTAGAGTGCCTCGCGGGATGGTTGGCCATCCACCAGTCGCTGGATACGCAGCGGATTGCCGTTCTTCAGCGCATCCGGCAGCAAGCTGTCCGGATAGTTCTGGAAGCACACCGGGCGCAGGAAGCGATCGATGGCCAGAGTACCCACCGAGGTACCGCGGGCATCGGACGTTGCCGGGTACGGTCCGCCGTGGACCATCGAGTCGCAGACTTCCACACCGGTCGGATAGCCATTGAGCAGAATTCGCCCGACTTTCTGTTCCAGCAAGGCCGTCAGCCCGGCGAACTGTTCGAAGTCTTCCGGCTCGCCAATGAGGGTGGCGGTCAATTGGCCGTGCAGGCCATTCAAGGCGGCCGTCAGTTGCGCATGATCGGCCACTTCAACCACCACCGTGGTCGGGCCGAAGACTTCTTCCTGCAAGACGTCATCGCCGTCGAGCAACAGGCTGACATCCGCCTTGAACAGCTGCGGCTGGGCCTGATTGCCTTGCTGCGGGCTGCCGGCGAGGTGTTCGATGCCCGGATGCGCGAGCAGTTTTTGCAGACCTTTGCCATAGCTGCTCAAGGTTCCGGCATTGAGCATGGTTTGCGCTGGCTGATCACCCATCAGCCCGGCGACCTGCTGCACGAACGCACTGAACTGCGGCGAGAGAATACCGATCACCAGGCCTGGGTTGGTGCAGAACTGACCGCAGCCCTGGACCACCGATGCGGTCAGGTCGCGCGCGACGCTTTCTGCGCGCACTTCCAGGGCCTGGGGCAACAGGATCACCGGGTTGATGCTCGACATCTCGGCGAACACCGGAATCGGTTGCGCACGGGCCGCGGCCATGTCGCACAAGGCCCGGCCACCCTTGAGCGAGCCGGTGAAACCCACCGCCTGAATCGCCGGATGCTTGACCAGCGCCTCACCGACACCACCGCCGTAGATCATGTTGAACACCCCGGCCGGCATCCCGGTTTTCTCGGCGGCGCGAATGATCGCATCGGCTACCCGCTCGGCCGTGGCCATGTGACCGCTGTGGGCCTTGAACACCACCGGGCAGCCGGCCGCCAATGCCGATGCCGTATCGCCGCCGGCGGTGGAGAACGCCAGGGGAAAGTTGCTGGCACCGAACACCGCCACCGGCCCGAGGCCGATGCGGTACTGACGCAGGTCCGGGCGCGGCAACGGTTGACGCTCCGGTAATGCCCGGTCGATCCGTGCGCCGTAGAAGTCACCGCGACGCAAGACTTTGGCAAACAGGCGCATCTGCCCGCTGGTACGTCCACGCTCGCCTTGAATCCGGCCTGCAGGCAACGCCGTTTCGCGGCAGACCACGGCGACAAAATCATCACCCAGGGCATCCAGTTCATCGGCAATGGCCTCGAGGAACTGCGCCCGCCGCTCCGCGCTCAGGCTGCGATAGGTCGGGTACGCGGCCGCCGCCGCGTTGGCCGCCGCATCGACTTCCTGCGCTGTCGCCTGATAAAAATCGCCGGGCAAGGCCTCGCCGGTCGTCGCATCGGCACTCTGCAATTTGACGCTGCCGGCGGCGCTGCGTTGGCCGCCGATGTAGTTGTGACCAAGAATCCGGGTCATAGGTAAGTCCTCAAAGTGTACCGACGGTGCCGGGTTCGAAAGCCGCTGCGACCGGTGCGATGCCGTTGATCAATGGCGCGCCGAATTCGGCCTGGGTGATCTCGAATACATCACCCGGTTGCGTGCGAATGCCGTCGGCAAAGGACAAGGTCGCGGTGCCGAAGAAGTGAATGTGCACATCCCCCGGACGCAGGAACTGGCTGTACTTGAAATGATGGAATTCGAGGTTGGCCAGGCTGTGGCACATGTTGGCCTCGCCGCTGAGGAACTCGTTCTGCCACAGCACCTCGCCGTCGCGCAGGATGCGGCTGGTACCCGCCAGATGCTGCGGCAATTCGCCCACCCGCAGTTCCGGGCCATAGCTGCAACTGCGCAGTTTCGAGTGGGCCAGATACAGGTAGTTCTTGCGCTCCATGACGTGATCGGAGAACTCGTTGCCCACGGCAAAACCCAGGCGATACGGCTGGCCGTCGTGACCGATCACGTACAGGCCGGCGATCTCCGGCTCTTCACCGGCGTCCTCGGCAAACGGCGGCAGGGGAAACGGCTGCCCAGGCCTGACGACGATGCTGCCATCGCCTTTGTAGAACCATTCCGGTTGCACACCGGCTTCATCCGCCGCCGGTTTGCCACCCTCCACGCCCCATTTGAAGATGCGCATGGTGTCGGTCATCGCCGATTCGTCGCCACTTTGCTGGTGCATCTTGTCCCGGGCCGACGCGCTGCCCAGATGGGTCAGGCCCGTGCCGCTGACCAGCGTGTGCGCCGGGTCCGGATGGTCCAGGGGCGGCAGAATGCGCCGTTGTGTCAGCAGTTCGGCGTAGTCGTGGCTGATGCCAAGACCAAGACTTTGCACCTGCTGCTCAAGATTGGCGCCCGCCTCGATCGCCGCCAACGCCAGATCGCGAACGCTGCGCGCGTCCTGCACTTCACGGACCAGGCCGTTGTCGACCACGCCGACGCGGCGTTCGCCGTTACTCAATTCGAACTGAACCAAATGCATGAAATTTCTCCTGTAAAACAAAACTTCAAATCACCGCAGAACCCCTGTAGGAGCTGGCTTGCCAGCGAATGCGATTGAACATCCAACATTATGCTGGCTGACCCAGCGCTTTCGCTGGCAAGCCAGCTCCTACAGGTCCGTATCGTGTCAGGTGCGGGAAGCCCCACGTGCACTTGCCGCAAATTGATCGGCTGGCAGGACGTGTTTGCGTTCCAGCAAGCGATAGACGACGCCAGTCAGAATCAGGCCGAACACCATCACTCCAGAGAGGAAATACAAACCGGATGCAAGGTTGCCGGTGTATTCCTTGAGTGCACCGATCACGAATGGACCGAGGTAACCACCGAGGTTGCCCACCGAGTTGATCAAGGCGATCCCCGCCGCTGCACTGGCGCCGGCAAAGAAGCGGCCCGGCAGAGTCCAGAACACCGCGGTGCAGGAAAACAGTGCGAACGCCACCAGACACAGCGCCGCCAGTTGCAGCACCGGCACCGCCAGCCAGGCGCTGAGGAACAGGCCAATCGCACCCAGTACGTAAAGCACGGCGAGGTGGCCGTAGCGGTCGTTCAAGCGGTCGGAACTGCGCGGAATGATCAGCAGGCCGACGATCCCGAAGATGTACGGCACTGCGGAAACGAAACCGGTCACCAGGTCGCTGCCACCGAATTGCTTGATCAGGGTCGGCAGCCACAGGCCCAGGCCATAGATGCTCAGGGTCACCGGCAGGTAGAACAGCGCCAGCAGCAGGACGCGTTTGTCCTTGAGGGCGTGCAGCGGATTCCCATGGCGAGTCTGGCCGTAGGCGTCCAGGTCCTTTTTCAGCTCGGTGCTCAGCCAGTCCTTTTCTGCCTGGTCCATCCACTTCACTTGTTGCGGGCCGTCGGGCAGGTAACGCAGCACCGGCCAGGTCAACAGGATCGCCGGGGTGCCGATGACGATGAACAGCCACTGCCAGCCATGCAGCCCCAACACACCGTCCATGCCCAGCAAGCCACCGGACACCGGGCCGGTGATCATCATTGCGATGGGTTGCGACAGGATGAACAGCCCGAGGATCTTGCCGCGATGGCGCACCGGGAACCATTGGGTGATGTAGTACAGAACGCCCGGGAAGAACCCGGCTTCGGCGGCGCCAAGCAAAAAGCGCATCACATAGAAGCTGCTCGGCCCCTGGACGAAGGCCATGCCGATGGTGATGGCGCCCCAGGTGACCATGATCCGCGCGAACCAGCGCCGTGCGCCAAAGCGGTCGAGCATCAGGTTGCTGGGGATTTCCAGCAGGAAGTAGCCGATGAAGAACAACCCGGCGCCAAGACCGTAGGCGGCATCGCCCAGGCCGATGTCCGCGCCCATGTGCAGTTTGGCGAAGCCCACCGCGGAGCGGTCCACATAGGCGATCAGGTACAGCAGGATCAGGAAGGGAATCAGTTTCAGTGTGATGCGACGGATAAGCCGCAGTTCCTGGCTCATGAGATCGGTCTCCGATTGTTGTTGTTATGGAACCTCGGGGGACGCCTCTCGCGAAAAACTCGCCAGGGCCATCCCTCCGTTTGAGCGGACTATATAGTAATACTATTTACTCAACAACACTTCCAAAGCACACAATTTGCGCTTATGTTACGCCTCAGCTCGAACAATATAGTCATACAATAAGAGAACCGATCATGTCTGATAAGAAACCCACCCTGCGCTCCGCCCAATGGTTTGGCACGGCCGACAAGAACGGCTTCATGTACCGCAGCTGGATGAAGAATCAGGGCATCGCCGACCACCAGTTCCATGGCAAGCCGATCATCGGCATCTGCAACACCTGGTCGGAACTGACCCCGTGCAACGCGCATTTCCGCCAGATTGCCGAGCATGTCAAACGTGGGGTGATCGAGGCCGGGGGCTTCCCGGTGGAGTTTCCGGTGTTCTCCAACGGCGAATCGAACCTGCGCCCGACCGCCATGCTGACCCGCAACCTGGCGAGCATGGATGTCGAAGAGGCGATTCGCGGTAACCCGATCGATGGCGTGGTGCTGCTGACCGGTTGCGATAAAACCACCCCGGCCTTGCTGATGGGCGCCGCCAGTTGCGACGTGCCGGCCATCGTGGTCACCGGCGGGCCGATGCTCAACGGCAAGCACAAAGGCAAGGACATCGGCTCCGGCACCGTGGTCTGGCAGCTCAGCGAACAGGTCAAGGCCGGCACCATCAGCATCGACGATTTCCTCGCGGCCGAGGGCGGCATGTCCCGCTCGGCCGGTACCTGCAACACCATGGGCACCGCCTCGACCATGGCCTGCATGGCCGAAGCGCTGGGCACTTCCCTGCCCCACAACGCGGCGATCCCGGCCGTGGATGCGCGTCGTTATGTGTTGGCGCACATGTCCGGCATGCGGGCCGTAGAGATGGTGCGCGAAGACTTGAAGCTGTCGAAGATCCTGACCAAAGAGGCCTTCGAGAACGCCATTCGCGTCAATGCCGCCATCGGCGGTTCGACCAACGCAGTGATCCATCTGAAAGCCATCGCCGGGCGTATTGGCGTGGAGCTGGACCTGGATGACTGGACCCGTATCGGTCGCGGCATGCCGACCATCGTCGACCTGCAACCGTCCGGGCGCTTTCTGATGGAAGAGTTCTATTACGCCGGAGGTTTGCCGGCGGTGCTGCGGCGCCTCGGCGAAGCCAACCTGATCCCGAACCCGAACGCCTTGACCGTCAACGGCAAGTCCATCGGCGAGAACACCAAAGACGCGCCGATCTATGGCGAGGACGAAGTGATCCGCACCCTCGACAACCCGATCCGTGCCGATGGCGGCATCTGTGTGTTGCGTGGCAACCTGGCGCCACTCGGCGCGGTACTCAAGCCGTCCGCCGCCACGCTCGAGCTGATGCAGCATCGCGGGCGCGCGGTGGTGTTCGAGAACTTCGACATGTACAAGGCGCGGATCAACGATCCGGAACTGGACGTGGATGCCGACTCGATCCTGGTGATGAAAAACTGTGGGCCGAAGGGTTATCCGGGCATGGCCGAAGTGGGCAACATGGGCCTGCCAGCCAAGCTGCTGGCCCAGGGCGTGACCGACATGGTGCGCATTTCCGACGCGCGCATGAGCGGCACCGCGTATGGCACCGTTGTCCTGCACGTCGCCCCGGAAGCCGCTGCGGGCGGCCCGCTGGCCGCAGTGAAAGAAGGCGACTGGATCGAGCTCGACTGCGCCAGCGGCCGCTTGCACCTGGATATTCCAGACGCCGAACTGGCCGCGCGGATGGCTGACCTGCAACCGCCACAGAACCTGATTGTCGGTGGGTACCGTCAGCTGTACATCGATCATGTGCTGCAAGCGGACCAGGGTTGCGACTTCGACTTCCTGGTCGGTTGCCGTGGCGCCGAAGTACCGCGTCACTCGCACTAACTCTACCACCTCCCTGTAGGAGCTGGCTTGCCAGCGAAAGCGGTTTAACGGTCAGTAATGATGTGGCTGACACTCCGTCTTCGCTGGCAAGCCAGCTCCTACAATGACTTATCCTTGCCTCAAGTTTGTGCCGCGCCTGCTATCATGCGCGACATCTATTCGCACAGGACCGCGTCGTTCCCCATGGATTATCGCAAACCCTCCGACCGCAAAAGCATGCACTCGCGCATCGTCCAGGAACTGGGCATGCAGATCGTCTCGGGACGTTTCCTGCCGGACGACAAACTGCCCGCCGAAGCCCTGTTGTGCGAAGAATATGCAGTCAGCCGGCCGGTACTGCGTGAAGCCACCCGGGTCCTGGTTGCCAAAGGCCTGGTGTATTCGCGTCCGCGGGTCGGAACCGTGGTCAAGCCGCGCAAGGACTGGCACATGCTCGATCCGGACGTGCTGCATTGGTTGATGCAGAGCAGTCCGCAAAATCAATTCTTTGATTTGTTGACCAGCGTGCGCAGCATCATCGAACCGGCCGCTGCCGCCCTCGCCGCGCAATTCGCCACTGAGGCGGACATCGCGTCCATCGGTGAGGCCTACCAGCGCATGGAAGCCGCACCGACGCCGGAAGCGCTGTTGCAGCCAGACCTGGACTTCCACAGCCGCATCGCCGATGCCACGCACAACGACTTGCTGGCCAACCTGTGCAACATGCTCTCGGTGGCCATCGCCGAAGCCTTGAAGCATTCCAACCAGCGGCCGAACCTGCATGAACTGGCGCTGCCACGGCACAAGGCAATCCTGACCGCCATCGAGAATCGTGATGCATTGGGCGCGCGGCATGCGACGCTGGTGCAACTGGACGATGCGCGCAGTGCCTTGAGCAGCGTACTCGGTCAAACCTTGTAACCAGATGCCATCACCGGTTGGCACACCAGGGGTGAAATAATGCGTTTTCCTGTACAGGACCGAAGAATTCGGTCCCGGTATCACTCGCCCATGAGGGCGATGGTCTCGAACACGAAAAGGATTTCGCCATGCCCGACCCGACTGCCCCCGTAGTATCCCAAGCCTTCAGCGAATTGCCCGCCCGAACGGTCCGAAGTCGATTTGCCCAGCGCCCGACCGTTGCTTCCGTGCTCGGCAATGCCTTGCGCCAGCGGCTGGAAGAACATTACCCCAGCCTGAATGTCGACCCGACCCAGATCAAACTTGCCAGTCCCGAGCCGACGGGAGGCTGGACACTCAAGCCGCTGTGCCAAGTCGCCATCGAACACTTGCTGGCCCCTGCCCCAACTGACTTCACGCCGCGCGATTCGCGGCCGTTTTTCCTGACCCTGAAACCACCTTCGCGTCTGGACACCCCCACTGCGCCCCATGTAGACATGCAAGTCATTGCACGCATCATTGCCCAGCTCCCGCTCACGCTGTACATCGATTACCAGCAGGCCCTGGCCGATTACTGGAACCAGACCGACGAAAGCGGCACCAGCCACTGGCAATGGCTCGGTGATTTTCTCAACAGCCAGTTGAAGGTGACCGCCCTGTTGCCTTCGGATCTGAGCGAAGATCAGCGCCGGATGTTGTCACTGGTGGCCGCCAGACCGGATCGGATGGAGCGCCTGGATCAGGCGGCGTACACCATTCACGCCTGGTTCCTGGAAACCACGCTCGGCAAGGGCGAGCGCCAGATACGTCGGTTGGGGCCGGAGATTCTGCTGGCACACGGAAAGAATGTCTTGCTGTGCCACGTTGACGGGCGCGTCGATGCATTCGACTCCCTGGAAGACTTCAGCGGCGTTTGGAGTCGGAGGATGCAACAACAGTTTCTGGTCGAGCGCATCGGTTGGAAACGCTATGAACCCGACGGCAATCTTTTCGAATTGCAGGCCGGCCTGACTCTCAACCGACAGCTCGATGACCTGGAAACCTTCAAGGCCGATACCGCACACGACCTTGAGGACCTGGAGCGGCGCCTGGACATTCTCACAGACCCCTCGACCCTGTTTACGCAAGCTCCCGAGAATAACAATGCGCTGCTCAAGCAGTTGCACTCGCAACTGCCAGACTGGCTGCAACATGCCTCGCCAACCGATCGCTTTGCCTATCGCCAGTACCTGTTGAACCTGGCCGAGGTCACTGCGCAAAGTCAGGGCCGTTCGTTCAATGAAGGACTGGACGACATCAACACCTTCAGCCGCCACGCCCTGCAAGCACAAATGCAGGTCGATCACGGCCAGACAGCCGACTACGACCCCAACGAGCTGGAGCTGGACTTTGCAGTCGCTGCCGGTTATCCCGGCGGAGCCGGCTTTATCGAGCACGTACGCATGTCCCTGACCGACCTGGCCCTCAAGAACCTGGCCGGCAAACCCGGTGGGCGAATGACCGTTTCCCATAAGCGCGGCCTGACACCGCCGCAATGGCTCAATGAAGATTACCTGTTGGGCAGCCGGGGCCTGATACAGCGGGTCGACATCGGCAAGGTCTACCCACAAAAAATCAGCGAACTGCTGCTTTCCGGTTCCCCGGATGCCCAGCGCCGGGCCGCGCTGTACACCCGTCAGCTTCGGGTGCAACTGCCCATGCGGGCGCTTGAGTGCAAGATTCGCAAACAGTCTGGCTTCACGGCCAAGGGTCACCGCTACGTGGCCGCCCTGATGGGTGAAACCCCGGTCGACCGGAAAGTCGACGAGCAAGACATCGTACTACGCCCCCTTGCGTTCCAGAGCAAACCCGGTGCAGAACCGGACACCGTCGTAGACATGTTTGTCATCGAGCCCAAGAATCTGGATGTCGGCCCGCACATTCTCTATCGCCCGCAGTACAGCGAGTCCCTGATCGAGTTCCCCACCCGCAGTGCCCTCCTGGACGCTGTCGCGCAGCCCGGCGAGCTACAAGATAGCGTCCTGACCTGGTTGCCCGACCGGGCGCGGGGTATCTATGCCAATGGCGGGTTCAAGGAGCCCCATATCCTCCACTTTCACATAGGTGATGAGTACGACCTGTTGCGCAAACCCGCGCCAGCGGCCTTGGCCGGCAATGAAGGTGCCGAAGCATTGCTCCTGTCGTTGCAGGAAGGGAAAATCCTCTTCGAGCTATTCACCAGTCATGCCCGAACCCTTGTGGACTTGGCCGACCTTGAGTCGGTGTCCAACGCCGAAAGCCGCTGGGAAGTCCTGCTCAAGGGCGCCGGGTTGCTGTTCAACACCTTGCTGTTGCCACTGGTTCGCGGGCCGCTGATGCTCGCCGGTTGGATGCTTGTGCTGATCGACAGCCTGGAAAAGGACCTCGACGGGCTAGGCAGCAACGACCCCAAGACCCGTGAGCTGGCCTTGATCGACTTGCTGCTGAACACCGCGATGGTACTGCTGCACATCACGCCTGCAACCGGCGCGACACAGGATCCGTTGCCTCGACCAGCCCCAGACGAGACCGAGCTGTCCCTCCTGCCCTGGCGCCTGGCATCCCCTCTTGCGGAACGTGCGGATATACGGATCGATCTCGCGGCTGTGGCCTTGCCGGGGGAGCCCGTGGGTGGTGACCATACAGCGCTGGACTTCATCAGCTCCACCGCCAGCCCCAAAGCCACCGACAAGCTGCTCAACGCCCTGCTCGAATTTCATGTGCCATGGCCCGAAAAGATGCCGGCCGCAGTCACGAGTGGTCCGTTCAAAGGCCTGTATCACATCGATGGTGTCTGGCATGCAAGCACTGCCGGGCTGCTGTTCCAGGTCAGTATCGTGCCCGGTCTCGGCGAGGTGTATCTGGTCGACGCTTCCCACCCTGACCATCCGGGTTTCAAACTCACCAGCGATGGCCAGGGCCATTGGCGGCTGGATCGCGGATTGAAACTGAAAGGCGGAGGGCCGAAAAGCCGACGTCAGGCCAAGCTGGAGGAGATTCAACGTCAGCTGGACGTGATCAACCTCAACAGACCGGCGCTGGAACAACAACTGGAGCGTCAACTTGAACAATCCGCGCGGGCACGGGCTGGTCTGAACGAAACCATCAGCCAGATCAAGCCCACTTCGCGGAATCTGCAAATGGCATGGGAAGCGCTGGGACAGGCGCAAGCGGAACACTATCAAGCCGCCAAGCTACGACACGAACAGGCCAGCAGGGCCTATGCCGATCTCAATCGAGCGGGCAACATCCAGTGTGAACTGCTCACCCGGATCACCGAGCGAATCGAACAGACCAGTCAAGGGCTGGTTGAGATCAGCCGCCAAAGCCAGCCCCTGGATCCTGCTGTCGACCATCCCAGACGGCAAGCCGACCTGCTGTCCGGAGTTGCGGCCGGGTATGTTTATGCGATGGGCTTCGGGCTGGAGGTGGAAAAACCTTCGATTACGCCTCAGGGTGAGCCGATCCAAGCCCTGTTTGCCCGTGAGACGTCCGAAAGGGAGGAAGGCATTCCCACTGGCCAGGAGTCATTCGAACTCTTCAAGGCCAGGCTGGAGAGCAAGGAACGAACCATTGACCTGGTCACAAGGCTGGATTGGTTATACGGCGAGCTGGACCAATTTCCGGCGGGTCGAGCCGAACATCGAAGGCTGGCGCAACTTCTGGACCGGCCCCAGGTCGCCGACAGGATGAACGCACTCATCGATAGCCTGGAGCTGCTCAGGGGGCTGATCTTCGATCGCAGCAAACTGATGGATGCCCAGGAGGAATACCTGTTTGACCTGCAACTGGCCGATCTGAGAAACGAGACCACCATTTCCCACATGAACCTGCGCAACACCGAAGGTTTCACCCCGGCAGAAAGCCAGCAGGCTTTATCGGCAATCATCGACCGCTACAAACTTTCGCTCGTCGCCTGTCAGGACATGCTGGAAATGAAATTCAGTCCCGATCGAGTCGACTTCCAGCAACGCTTCATCGCACGCATCAGTGAAGTGATCGGCAATGCTGAAGCCGATC
This sequence comes from Pseudomonas sp. A-B-19, assembly GCF_019947515.1. NCBI lineage: Bacteria > Pseudomonadati > Pseudomonadota > Gammaproteobacteria > Pseudomonadales > Pseudomonadaceae > Pseudomonas > Pseudomonas sp. A-B-19. The sequence continues at coordinate 10,199 of NZ_JAGYGN010000026.1, read as the reverse complement.
TGGCAGAATTGATTCGTTCTGAGGCCGATGTTCCGGCGCAAATAAAGGTTCCCAAACCACAGCGAAGGCATTCAGCTACAAAGCGGGTATTCAAGACCCGCAACAGAGGCACACTGGTTGGCGATCAGATCCCTGCCCCACAAGGCGAGACCGGTGACTTCATCGAGATTCGCAATCCGACCAATGATCAGGTGGTAGCCACCTTCCACAAACATCCCGAAGAAGGCGTCTATGTCGAGCAGCTCCCCCAAGCGCCGGTGGAAGCCGAACCTGTGGCGCCACAACCTTCACGATCACTGACCACGCTCAGGAAAGAGCACCAGGAATTGATCGCCAAGCGCGTGGATATCGAGCATTCGATTCGTTTTCAACAGAAAAAATTGAACGATCCGAAACGACTGGAAAATATCGATCCACTGGACTGGGACGATATGCTGACGCGTCACGCTGAAAAACTCGAAGCCCTGCATCGGGAAGCCAAAGGGCTCGATGGCGCCGATGCCGAGTTGTTGAGCAAGACCCTGCACGAAGAGGCCATACAGGCTATCACGTTGGGCCATCAGTACTGCGCCGAAGGTTATAAACGGCAACGCCCCCAGGCCCAGAAGATCGATTACTTGTGGCGACATGGTTTTGTGGATATCAATCTGGTGAACCGACTGAAACATCTCGCCACCGGTGACTATCTCACCGAGTATTCAGTACGGGAAAAGAACAGTCCGAACGTCTTGTGGTACGCGCACTTCCATTACCCAACCGCTGATAGGCCGCGGGCTGCTTACAGCTTTGCGCACATCAAGATCCCGGCGCAGCGCTTCCTGACCTACAGAGACTTGCTGCAACAAGCCGCCACCGACAACGCCACCGTGATCAACCTGAAAAAAGCACTGATCGAGCCGCCGCTTGACGAAAAACTGTTTTTGAAACTTTGACCTGGCGCACATAAAAAAAAGCCGCAACCCTGGTTGCGGCTTTTCTGTTTTTGCCAGGATCAGTGAGCGAACAACGAGTTGCCCTTCTGCCCCGCCAGTTTCTCTGGTTTTATCAGGAACCGTGCCAGTGCCGGCAACAGCCACAACGCGCCGAACATGTTCCACAACAGCATGAAGGTCAGCATCAGGCCCATGTCGGCCTGGAACTTGATGGCCGAGAAGATCCAGGTGCACACGCCGATGGCCAGGCACAGGCCGGTGAACAGTACCGCCTTACCGGTGGACTTCAGCGTCTGGTAGTACGCTTCTTGCAGCGGCAGGCCGGCTCGCAGGAAGCTTTCCAGACGGCTGTAGATGTAGATGCCGTAGTCCACGCCGATCCCCACCCCGAGCGCCACGACCGGCAGGGTCGCCACTTTCACACCGATGCCCATGAAGGCCATCAGGGCGTTGCCGAGTACCGACGTCAGCACCAACGGCAGCACGATGCACAAGGTCGCCGCCCAGGAACGGAAGGTGATCATGCACATGACCGCGACGCAGATGTACACCAGGACCAGGATGGTCAGCTCGGACTTCTTGATCACCTCGTTGGTGGCCGCTTCGATCCCGGCGTTACCGGCAGCGAGGATGAACTCCAGGCCTTCCTTGTTGTTTTCCCTGGCGAACTCCTGCACCGCATGCACCGCGCGATCCAGGGTCTCGGCCTTGTGATCGTTGAGAAACACCAGTACCGGCGCCAGGGAACAGCTGTTGTTGTATAGGCCGTCAGCACGGGCGATGGAATTGTTCAGCACATCAGGGTTACGCGACAGGGTTTCCCATTTCAGGTTGCCTTCGTTCATGCCCTTGATCATTTGCTTGGACACAGTCACCAGGGAAATCGCCGACTGCACGCCCTCGGTGTTCTGCATCTTCCACATCAGCTCGTCGATTGGCGCCATGGCTTCGTAGCGCGAGCACCCCTCGGCCTTGGTCTTGACCATCACCACCAGCACATCGGAACTGGTCGAATAGTTGTTGATGATGAAGTTGTTGTCCTTGTTGTAACGCGAGTCCGGACGCAACTCCGGGGCACCCTGGTCGAGGTCGCCGATTTTCAGGTTCTGGCTGTACCAGAGTCCGCCGCCAAAGGCGATCAGCGCCAGCAGAATGGACACCGGTGCGACTTTGGCGCTGGAGAAATTCGCCAGCAGGCGCCAGAACGGATGTTCGCGCACCGCGTCTTTCTTGCTGCGTTCGACCGCACGCTTGCTGATGCCGACATAGGAAATCGCCACCGGCAGCAAGATCAGGTTGGTGAACACGATCACCGCCACGCCGATGGATGCGCCGATGGCCAGTTCACGGATCACGCCGATATCGATGATCAGCAGCGTGATGAAACCCACGGCATCGGCGAGGATCGCGATCATCCCCGGCAGGAACAATTGACGGAAAGTACGACGCGCCGCCGTCAGGGCGTTGTCTGCCTCACTCGATTGCAGGGCGATCCCGTTGATCTTCTGTACGCCGTGGGAAATACCGATGGCGAAGATCAGGAACGGTACCAGCATCGAGTAAGGATCGAGCCCGAAGCCGAAGAAGTGCATCAAGCCCAGTTGCCAGACCACTGCCACCAATGTCGTGCTCAACACGGCGACGGTACTGCGCAGGCAGTTGGTGAACCACAGCAAGAGGATCAGGGTAATGACGAAGGCGATGCCGAAGAACATCACCACCATCACCAGGCCATCGATCAGGTCACCGACTTTCTTGGCGAAACCGACGATGTGGATCTTCACATTCGGGTTCTGTACTTCGAACTTGGTGCGGATCTTGTCTTCAAGCTCGTGGGAGAACTGGCGATAGTCCAGCGCCAGCAGCTTGCCTTGGTCTTGCGGGTCCGGGTAGGACTCCAGCAACGGAATGTCGACGATGCTCGACTTGAAGTCGTTGGACACCAGGCGCCCGACCTGGCCGGACTTGAGCACGTTGTTGCGCAGCATATCGAGGCTGGCCTGGGAGCCGTTGTAGCTCTGCGGGATCACCTCACCGCCAGCGAAGCCCTCCTCCGTCACTTCGGTCCAGCGTACGCTCGGGCTCCACAGCGACTTGAGACCGGAACGGTCGACACCGGAAATGTAGAACACCTCATCGTTGATCTGACGCAGGGTCTCCATGTACTCCTTGGAGAAGATGTCGCCATTGGTGGCTTCCACCGAGATCCGTACGGTGTTACCCAGATTCGCCAGATCGTTGCGGTGCTCCATCATCTTCTGGATGAAGGGATGCTCCAGCGGGATCATTTTTTCGAAACTGGTGGACGGACGGATCAGCGTCGCCTGCCAGAACAGGAAAATGCTGACCAGCAGGCAGATCGTGATCACTGCCGGGCGGTTGTTGAAGATCAGGCGCTCGAGGAACGTCGCCTTGTCCTGGTGATGAGTACTCAAGGAAGTCATAGCTCCGCCTTCTTATTATTGACCTGGCTCATTTGCCTGCTTTTATTTGCCAAGCTCGGTGCCGCTTGGCGAGGTGACGCGAACGCCGCCCTGCCCGGCCAGAACCAGATTGCCATTGCCTGCCGCAGTCACTGCCGAGACGGAAATACGGTCCGCACGATTGACCACCTTGAAGGTTTCGCCAGCGTCGCTGCTGCGAATCACCGAACCGCCGTTGCCGACGATCACGATCGAGCCATCGTCGAGCAGCGTGCCGCCGGACAGCCCGAACTCCAAGTCGCCACGTTCTGCCTTGAGCTCGACTTGCGCCCAGTTGCTGCCGAAGTCCGTGGAACGGTAAAGGTTGCCCCGCAGTCCATAGGCCAGCAACGTACTGGGCTGCGCCGTACCGATCACGCCAAACAGCGAGCCTTCGTACGGACCTTCGAGTTTCTCCCAGGTCTGCCCCCAGTCCGCGGAGCGGAACATGCTGCCCTGCTCGCCGACGATGAACAGCCCGGCGTCCTTGACCGCGGCAATCGCGTTCAGGTGGTACTGGTCTTCATTGTCCAGGCGGTCGCTGGCGTCTTCCCAATGCTTGCCACCGTCGGTGGTTTCCATCAACGAACCATAAGCGCCCACGGCAAAGCCGCTGTTGACGTCCTTGAACCAGACATCGAGCAGCGGCGATTCGCGTTTCAAATCTTCGAATTGCCTGGTCCAGGTCGCGCCGCCGTCCTCGCTGGCGAGGATCTGCGCGTCATGACCGACGGCCCAGCCGTGCTTGTCGTCGACAAAGAACACCGACGTCAGCAGGGCCCGGGTCGGAACCTTGGCCTGGGTCCAGGTGGCGCCCTGGTCATCGGAATACAGGATGTGCCCACGATCCCCGACCGCCACCAGGCGCTTGCCGGCGTGGACGACATCGAGCATCAGGCTTTTGGCAGCCTTGGCAGATTCAATGGAATAAACAACGTCGGATGCTGGCGCCGCCGAAGCCTGCGCAGGTGCCGACAGCGTGACAAAGCCCAACAGCGAGAGCGCTGTAGCCAGCAACGCGAATTTGCGCAGTGCCGGCGGGCGGCAGATACCCACACCCATGACAGCCTCACTCATAGACCTTCTCCCATTATTATTGTTAGGTCGTTCAACCTTTCTGGGCGCCGCAAGGGTGCGTGTCTGGACCGGTTGTTTCAGAGCATGGTCCTGAAACCCGCAATCCAGAGCCCCTTCGGAAGCTGGCTTATCCTATCGGTGTTTTTTCATGTCTGACAATCGACGCCACGTTATGTTTTGTTAACCGCGGGGGTAAAAATTGGTCGGCTAACAGGAGTCGCAGGAGGGAAACATGACAGGTCAATTAACAGAACTTCCATCTGTTACCACTCATCGGAAATCCACCTCTACCTGTTATTTCTGACAGTAGCCAACCCTCCCTGTCGCGGGCGTAAATAACGCCATCCGCCCCCCATCCGCAACAGGAGTCAACCCATGAGCAGCCAAACCCCAATCTCCCCAGACAGCAGCGTGCTGATCCTGCGTGAACTGAAGATCCCCGGCCGCACCGGGCCGGTATCCCCCGACGTATGGGGCATCAACATCGCCGCCGCGCTCGACAACTTTCCGCGCCATGGCCTGCAATGCCAGGCCGGGCCCTGGGGGAATATGGGGGTAGGCGACACGCTGAGGATTTTCTGGGGCGACGACAACCAGGTGAAGCAGGAGACCGTCGATCAGGAAGAGAAGGATACCGAGCTGACGATGTTCATCCCGGCGGAGCGGATCGCCGACGGTGCCCATAACGTGTCGTACAACGTCACGCGCCTGGGTGGTGCGCCTGAGCCGTCCGAGGTCATGAAGGTCTTCGTCAAACTCACCCGGCCCGCTGGCCAGGACCAGAATGGTGATACTCCCGGCCATTCCGAGCTGCACATGACCATTCCCAAGGAAATCCTCGACGGAGGCATCGACAAGGACAACGTCGCGGCCGGGGTGCCGATCACGATTTTGCCTTACCCCAACATCGCTGTCGGCGATGTGATCCAGGTGACTTGGGGCGGTCTGTTCGTGCTCAGCGACCCCCTGACCCAGGACCAGGTCGATGGCACGGCCCCCATCGTCGTACAGATCGATGAAGCGACGATTCGCGCGGCCGGGGATTCCGACAGCAGTGGCCTGGCGGTGGCCTTCGAAGTCTACGACGTGGTCGACAACCGCTCCGAAGACTGGTGCGCCGAGCAGCGGGTGGTGGTCGGCGTCGACCAGACACGCCTGAGCGCACCGATCGTCAAGGAAGCCCAGAACAACGTTCTCGACGTCGATAAGCTGGGTGACGCAGATGCCACGGCGCAAATCCTGGCCGTGAGCAACGACTTCCAGCCGGGCGATATCATCGTCCTGCGAGTCAGGGGCACCCCGATGGAGGGCACACCGGTCGACCTCGAGATCGAAGGCGAGCCGCTGACCAATATCCCGAGCATCCCCGAACTGAAAGTGCCCAACGCCGTGCTCAAGCAACTGGCGAAAACCCAGGTAGTGTTTTCCTATCGCCTGAAAAAAGCCGATGGCACGCCCGACCTGCCGTCCAAGGGGCAATTCGTCCGGGTCATCGGCGAAGTCCAGCGCCTCAAGGCACCGATCGCCGAAGACGCCCAGCAAGGCGCCATCGACCCGGAATTGCCGCGCACGCGCATCGAGATCCCCTTCGACGGCTCTTTCGCCGCCGGCCAGGCGCTCAAGCTGTTCTGGCTCGGCACCCGGCCGGACTTCAGCACCTACCTGCCCGACCTCGGGCTGCGCCCGATCAGCAATGGCGATATCGAGGCCGGTGAATCGCTGTTCATCACGGTTGAGGGCGAACATCTCGCGGCCATCAAGGGCGGCACGCTGGAACTGTATTACCAGCTGCTGATTGAGGACGCCGTGCTGGGCACCATGAACCGGGTCAATGCCACCCACGCCATCCGCGAATCCTTGCACCTGCCACTGCTGAAGGTCGGTGAACCGCGACTGGAATTGCCCGAGCCGGAAGTGGCGGGGGTGGTCGATGGCGTGCTCGACCCGAACCGGCCGGAAACTACGCTGACGGTGACTTACACCAAGACGGTTAAAGATGACAAGGTGATCTACGAGTGGGTCGGCTCCAAGACCGGCAAGGCCAGCGACTGGGTAAAACTGAGCTCGTTCACCGCGGGCCAACCGGTGCCGTTCAGCATCAAGGCGGAACTGATCAAGGGCAACGAAGGCGGAACAGTGTCGGCCTCATACTTCATCGAGCGGGCGGCGGGTGGGACAAGTTATTCGAATCCGCTGGAGTTCAGTGTGGGGGGGGCGTTGGAGATGGACCCGCCGACGGTGAAGGAGGCCAGCGGTGACACGCTGAATCCGATCCAGGCCAAGGACCGCCTGACCGTGGTGGTGCCCGCCAATGCACCGCTGCGGCCCGATGATCGGTTGTTCGTCGCGTGGCTCGCCTTTGCCGGTATACCGGCTGGCGGCTCGCACACATCCACGCCCAGGCCCGTCAGCGAGGGTCTGGAGGTCCCCATTCCCAACAGCGTGGTGGCTTTCCACCTCGGCAAGTCGGTGGCCGTGGTCTACGGGTTTATCCGCGGGGACGCTGCGCCAATACCTTCGCTGCCGCTTACGCTGACGGTGCTGCCGATTGCCGATGACGATGCCAACCTGCCGGCGCCGGCGATCACGCAGGCCAGCGGCGACGTGCTGGACCTGACCACGTTCACCGGTGATGCGCTCATCACAGTGGCGATCTGGCCCTTGATTGCTGCGGGACAGAATGTCTGGCTGCGCTGCCATGGCACCAAGCAGGACGGCACGGCGCACACCATCGTGCTGTGGACCGCCTCCGGGGTGACCGCCTCCGAGGCGGCGAACGGGTTGCGCAAGACGCTGCTCAGGCGCGATCTGGAGCTGCTCAAACACGACACCACGCTGCGCGTCGAGTTAAAGGTGACCTTCGACCGCACCTCGGAAGAGAGCAAGGCAGTCACGTTCCCGATCCGCACTTACACAATCAAGGCCGTGAAGTAGACTGTGTGAAAACACGCTGAAGGCGGCCTAAGCAAACGCCCCGACTTGTTCGGGGCGTTTGCTTTTGTGTAGGTAACACCCAAAAAAGGCCTTTCAGCCCATCAACTCCACCATTCGTCGGAATCCCCCCGCAACCTGTTATTTCTGACAGTAGTCAGTCCTGTATGGATGCGCCTTAAATAAGCCCATTATTCCAAGGCAGGAACTGCGTCCATGAGCACTTTCAATCCCCTTCTGTTTCCTCTGTTCGAGCCCGGCACCGGCCTTGAACTTTTCGCGCTCCGGCCATTGTTTATTGCGGGCATGACCCGGCCCGTGGTGGATGGCGATGGCGGTATCAACATTGCCGTGATGAGCGACTATCCCGAAGGCGTGCTGGGTGTCATCGATCCGTACAATGGCATGCAAGCTGGGGATCAGCTCGATACTTACTGGGATGAACTGAAGGTCTGGCACAAAGAGGTGGAAGAGGATGAAGTTAAAAAGCGCCTCTATTTCTATCTGCCCACCGATCCGATCAAGCCCGGTTGGGTCGAGAAAGTTTATTACCAGTTGACCCGCAAGGGCGCGACCACACCCGATGACCCTTCGGTGCCGTTACGGCTGCTGGTCAAGCTCGACGAGCCGGGTGGGTACGATAAGGAGCCTCACAAGCCCGGTCACTCGGAGCTCAAACCGGTCATATTGCCGGATGATGTGATTCAGAACGGCGTCACCGCCGAATGGGCGGAAAAAGGTGTGCCGATGACCGTGCCGCGCTATCCGGGTATCCATCTGCGCGATGTCCTTTATGTATGGTGGGGCAGTGTGCGCCTGGCTGCTCATGTGATCACCCAAAGACAGGTCGATGGCACCGACCCCATCATCATTGTCGCCGATCAGGAGGCGATTCTCGCTGGGGGGGACAGTCAGGCGCTGACGGTAGAGTATGAGATGCACGATGAGGTCTGGAACTGGTGCCAGAAGCGCTCTTTGAGCACCAGCGTATTGGTTGATGCCGGTGCCTGGCGTCTGGAACAGCCGATTATCAAGGAGTCGATCAATGGTGTGATCGATCTGATCTCGCTGGGCAAAGCCGACGTCACGGTACAGATTCATGTCCGCACGGACGATTTCGATATTGGCGATACCGTAGTGATGACCTGGATCGGTACGCCGTTTCATGGCGAGCAGTTGGTCCACCGTAGCGAGCCCACGCCCATCGGCAATATTCCGAGCGTCCTTGAGCTGATGGTGCCGAACGCCGATGTTCGCGCCATTGCCATGGGCAAGGCGGATGTTTCCTATGTGTTGACCAAAAAAGATGGTGGCCCGCCGCTGTCATCCAAACGCACCTTTGCCAATGTGGTCGGTGTCGTCTCGCTATTGCCGGCGCCAACCATTCGCGAAGTCATAGGCGATACACTGGAATCTGATGAGCGCGTGGCGACAGTGGACATCGGGCCTAGCGACCTCATCAACGGAGGAGACCTGATCAATCTGGTCTGGCTGGGAACCAAACCCAACGGTGATCCCTACCTGCATGAAACACCTCGCCTCGTCAGCGATGGCGAAGTCGGAAAAGTCATCACGATTACGGTGACGGAAGAGCACATCAAGGTGCTCGAAAACGGCAAGCTCAATCTGTTTTACCTGGTCTCCAATGATAAGTCGGGGGGGCTCTATGGCGTCAGTGAGTCCGAGCATGCGTTCTTCAGCGTCGAGCGCATTCGTGCCGAGTTGCCGGCGCCCAAGGTCGTGGAAGCTCCGGATGATTTTCTTGACCCGGAATGGATATCTGGCGCCGCCACCTTGCGCATTGGTTACCTGGGGACAGCGGCAGGCGATGAGCTGACTTACTACTGGCGCGGGCCCACTGCCGCCGGCAGTACCAGCGACTGGATACCGATCACCACTGTCATCGCCGGTAAACCGGTGGATTTTCGTATCGACGAACAGTTCATTACGCCGAATCTGGATCAGCAGGTCGAGGTTCGCTACACGCTCCTGCGTGCGGCGACGGGTCAATACAGTTATTCGGGGATACTGGGGTTATATGTGGGTAAGGAGGTCAAACCGAGTATCGACAAGGTCACCGATTCCCAGTTGCGGGATATCACCAACGGCGGCACGACCGTCGATACCACGGTGATTCTGACCGGCAAGGCGACGCCGAACCTGAAGGTGATCATTACCGATAATGGCGCTTCGCCGCAGACGGTCGATGTCGGACCCGACGGGAGCTGGACTTCGACCCGCACCGGGCTGAGCTTGGCCGCGCACAGCTTTGTTGCCACCGCGAGCTATGGTTCCGGAATGGCGTCGCCTGCCTGGGGCGTGAATGTGACGGCGGACGTCGCACCGACCATCACCTCGGTCAAAGGCTCGCCAAGCGGGGTCGAAATCCCCAACGCCGGCCTGACGGTCGAGACCAGCGTGACGCTGACCGGTACCGCGAGCAAAGGTCAGAAGGTCGAAGTTTTCGATGGCACCGAGTCCAAAGGCCAGCCCACCGCCGACCCGGCGACGGGGATCTGGAGCCTTCCGGTGACGGGGCTGAGCGTGGCGGCCCACAGCTTCACGGCCAAAGCGCTCTATGGTTCGGGCCAGGTGTCAGCGGCGCGGACGTTGACCGTGACGGCGGTCGTCGCGCCGACCATCACCTCGGTCAAAGGCTCGCCAAGCGGGGTCGAAATCCCCAACGCCGGCCTGACGGTCGAGACCAGCGTGACGCTGACCGGTACCGCGAGCAAAGGTCAGAAGGTCGAAGTTTTCGATGGCACCGAGTCCAAAGGCCAGCCCACCGCCGACCCGG
>NZ_JAGYGN010000025.1:0-97612 GCF_019947515.1 Pseudomonas sp. A-B-19 | reverse complement strand
TACGGGCCAGCTGGAAGGCATCAACAATCGAATCAAGGTCATTAAGCGGATGGCGTACGGTTACCGGGACAGCGAATTCTTTTTCATGAAGATCAAGAGCGTCTTTCCCGGTAATCCGTGAAGAACCATAAAAAAGCCTGGGCACGCTCCCTTTGTAGGAGCTGGCTTGCCAGCGATATTCGTTAACGATAACGCGTGTAAATCGGATAAACGCGGCGCATGTGAGTCCATCGCCGGCAAGCCGGCTCCTACAGGTATTGCGTTATCGGTGTGTCCCGGGATGCGTGAAGAACCATAAAAAAGGCCGCTGCAAACGCAGCGGCCAAGGTAAGACGTTGGATCAGGAGCTACAAATCAACGTCAGTGAACATGGGGTGATGAACCGAATCCTCAATTCATCTGAAATCTTTCATCACGGCGCAGGCCGGTACATGGTGCCTGCGGTGGTTTACCGTGACAGCCAGACAAGAATAAGCCCTTGGTGTCGTAGGAAAAATACCAATTACGGACATGCACTGTTGCAACCCCGGCAACAGTCAGGATTCGGCTGCTCGTCCTCTGGGTGATGACCCCGTGCCAGTCATCCTTTAGAGGTACACCACGAATACCTCCTTGGTGCGCTTATCGACCCCGGTGCCCGGCAGTAGGGTGAGGCCTTCTGTCACTCACCGGGGAAGACGCATGACAAAAACAACAATGCGCGCCATCTTCACACCGCAGGCGCTGGCGGCTGCGGTTGCATTGGGCTGCTGTGCCCAGGCACAGGCCATTTCGTTCAACATTGGGGAAATCGAGGGGACGTTCGATTCCTCGTTGTCGGTCGGCGCGAGCTGGGGCGTGCGCGATGCGGATAACTCCCTGGTGGGCATCGTCAACGGCGGTTCCGGCCAGTCTTCGACCGGTGACGACGGGCGATTGAATTTCAAGAGGGGTGAAACCTTCTCGAAGATCTTCAAGGGGATTCACGACCTCGAACTGAAGTACGGCGACACCGGTGCGTTTGTGCGTGGCAAGTACTGGTACGACTTTGAGCTGAAGGATGAAAGCCGGCCGTTCAAGGACATCAGCGATCACAATCGCAAAGAAGGCGCCAAGTCTTCAGGCGGACAAATCCTCGACGCTTTCGTCTATCACAACTACTCCCTCGCCGATTTGCCGGGCACGGTCCGCGCCGGCAAGCAGGTAGTCAGTTGGGGCGAAAGTACATTCATCGGCAACTCGATCAACAGCATCAACCCGGTCGACGTGTCCGCGTTCCGTCGACCGGGAGCCGAGATCAAGGAAGGCCTGATTCCGGTCAACATGCTGTTTGCCTCCCAGGGGCTGACGGACAAGTTGACGGTCGAAGGCTTCTATCAACTGGAGTGGGACCAGACGGTTGTCGATAACTGCGGTACTTTCTTTGGCGTCGATGTAGTGGCCGATGGTTGCAACAAGGGCTACACCGTCGCCAGTCCGGCCATTGCGCCGCTGCAGCCGATTGCTGCTGCCTTTGGCCAGGGCTTCGAAGTCAGCAAGGAGGGGGTGATCGTTCCCCGTGGTGGCGACCGCGATGCCCGGGACTCCGGGCAGTGGGGCACGGCATTGCGCTGGCTGGGGGACGACACCGAGTACGGCCTGTACTTCATGAACTACCACAGCCGCTCACCGAATGTCGGGACCACCACCGCTGGCCTCAGTACGTTGGCAAGCCTTCCGGGGATCGTTGCCGCCGCCAATCGCATCGCCCCCGGCAGTGGTTCGGGCCTGGCCCAAAGTGTGATGCTCGGTCGCGGCCAGTATTTCCTCGAATACCCGGAGGACATCCGCCTCTACGGTGCGAGCTTCGCTACCACGTTATCCACCGGCACCGCGTGGAGCGGGGAAATCAGTTACCGCCCCAACCTCCCGGTGCAGGTCAACACCAATGACCTGACCCTGGCCATGCTCAATCCGATTGCAGGTGGTGCGGCATCGCCCATCGCCAGTGCCCCGGGGGCCGACAATAAAGGCTACCGCCGCAAGGAGGTGACGCAAATCCAGAGCACCCTGACGCATTTCATCGATCAGGTCGCAGGTGCGGATCGCCTGACCCTGGTGGGCGAGGCGGCGGTGGTTCGGGTCGGTGGTCTGGAGCCGCGTACCAAACTGCGCTACGGCCGCGACTCGGTGTTTGGTCAGTATGGTTTCGGCGGTGATACCAATGGCTTCGTGACCTCGACGTCGTGGGGTTATCGCGCCCGGGCCATTCTCGATTACAACAACCTGATTGCCGGGATCAATTTCAGACCCAACCTCTCGTGGTCCCACGACGTCGCAGGCTTTGGCCCCAACGGTCTGTTCAACGAAGGCGCCAAGGCCATCAGCCTCGGTGTCGACGCGGACTATCGCAACACCTACACCGCGAGCCTCAGTTACACCGACTTTTTCGGCGGGGACTACAACGTCCTCACTGACCGTGACTTCGTGGCGTTGAGCTTTGGTGTGAACTTCTGATCTGGCTGAAAAGGATGAATTCGATGCGCAAGATGATTCTGCAATTGGGCGCCGTTCTGGCTCTGAGTCTGCTGGCTGCCAATGTGATGGCCGCGGTATCGCCGCAAGAAGCCGACAAACTCGGCACCAGCCTTACACCGCTCGGTGCCGAGAAGGCCGGTAATGCCGATGGCTCGATTCCGGCGTGGACCGGCGGCATCCCGAAAAATGCTGGCGCGGTGGACAGCAAAGGTTTCCTGGCCGACCCGTTTGCCAACGAGAAGCCATTGTTCGTGATCACCGCGGCGACCGTCGACAAGTACAAGGACAAGCTCTCCGACGGCCAGATCGCAATGTTCAAGCGCTATCCCGAGACCTACAAAATTCCGGTCTACCCGAGCCATCGCACCGTGGCGTTACCGGCAGAAATCTATGAGTCGGCCAAACGCAGCGCTCTGAACGTAACGCCGATCAACGACGGTAACGGTCTGGCCAACTTCACCGGCAATCGCTACTACGCGTTCCCGATTCCGAAGAATGGTGTGGAGGTAATCTGGAACCACGTCACTCGTTACCACGGCGGCAATCTGCGGCGCACGGTCACCCAGGCGACACCGCAGTCCAATGGCGATTTCACTGTGATCCGCTTCAAGGACGAAGTCGCCGTGCCTTCGTTGCTCGGCGATCTGAAGCCGGGCGCCGACGAAAACGTCCTCAACTACTTCAAGCAGGAAGTGACCGCACCGGCGCGGCTGGCGGGTAACGTGTTACTGGTTCACGAGACCCTCGACCAGGTCCGGGAACCGCGCAAGGCCTGGATCTACAACGCTGGCCAGCGGCGGGTACGGCGTGCGCCGCAGGTGGCCTATGACGGTGTCGGCACCTCGTCCGATGGCCTGCGCACCACCGACAACTTCGACATGTTTTCCGGCGCACCGGATCGCTACGACTGGAAGCTGGTCGGCAAGAAGGAGATGTACATTCCCTACAACAGCTACAAACTCGATTCGCCGGACCTCAAGTACACCGACGTGATCAAGGCCGGGCACATCAATCAGGACCTGACCCGCTATGAGCTGCACCGGGTCTGGGAAGTCGTCGCCACGGTCAAGCCGAACGAGCGGCACGTGTACGCCAAGCGCCACATGTACATCGACGAAGACAGCTGGCAAGTGGCGCTGGCCGATCATTACGACGGGCGTGGCCAGCTCTGGCGCGTCGCCGAAGGGCATGCCCAGTTCTATTACGATCACCAGGTGCCGGCCTACACCGTCGAAGCGCTGTATGACCTGATTGCCGGTCGTTATATCGCCCTGGGAATGAAGAACGAAGAAAAGCGCAGCTTCGAGTTCAACATCGATGCTAAAGCGGGGGACTACACGCCAGCGGCCTTGCGTAGTACAGGGGTGCGGTAAGTTTCCTACAGGCTCCTACACAAAAAGGTGACTTCACGGTCACCTTTTTTATAAGGGGGGATAAGTGTGTTGAATACTTCTTCAAGAAGCGCTCGGGAGAGGTCTAGGGTGGCGCCAGAATTATAAAAAAGGCGCATCACCATGACTGTAATGACGCACTGTCTGGACCGCCCCGGTTTCCTGCCCCGACTGTCGTCCCATCATCTGTCCCGCGAGCGGTTGATCGAGCCCATGCTGGGCTCGACTGCGCGGGTGAAGTTGCTTTGCGCACCGGCCGGTAGTGGCAAGAGCGCGTTGCTCAGCGAATGCCTGCTGCGTGCACCCCAGAACTATCGGGTCTGTTGGCTGCCGTTGGCGGGGGAACCGTTGAGCGCAGCCGATTTTCTGTTGCGCCTGACGCAAGCGTTGGGGTTGCCCTCGGCGGATGAGCCAGGGCTGCTGGCGCATCTGGCGCGATTGCAGACGCCCACCTGGCTGTTTCTCGACGATTTCTGCCGCGCACCCAATCCGGAACTCGACCGGATGCTCGATCGCCTGTTAGCCGTTGCCAGCCCGGTGCTGACCTGGTGGCTGAGCTCCCGTCGACGACCACCCTGCAACTGGCCGCGGCTGCTGCTGGATGATCAGTTGTACGAGTGCGAAGGCCGGGCGCTGGCGTTTACCGAGACTGAAGTCGGGCAGTTGCTCGGTCATGTCGAGCCGACCCTCGCGGCACAAACTGCCAAAAAGGTGGTTGAGCGCAGCGGTGGCTGGTGTGCCGGTGTACGGATCACGTTGCTCAATGGTTGCCCGTGGTCGGGGGAGCAGGGGCGTTCAGCGACATTGCTCGATTATCTGCAACATGAGTTGTTCAACAGCTTGCCGCCGGAGTTGGTTGAGGTCTGGCAGGTGTTGGTTCATCTGCCCCGCTTCAACGCCAGCCTGTGCGAGCATCTTTTCGGTACGGGTGAGGGCGCGCAGTGGCTGCATGCGTTGCAGGAAATGGGCTGCTTCATTGAACCCTGGGAAGACTCCGTCGAGTGGTTGCGGATCTTTGAGCCATTGGCCCGGGCGATGCGTGAAGAACCGTCGCCGGCGGGGCGATCCTGGCATCGCCGCGCGTGCCAATGGTTCAGTGTCGAAGAAGACTGGCAAGGTGCATTCGAGCAGGCTCTGTTGGCACAGGAGTTCGAAGTTGCGGTCAGCCTGTTGCAGCACTTCAGCCTCGAGCATTTGTTCCGGCGTGAAAATGTCTGTCTGTTGTTGAAACTCCACGAGCGTCAACAGGCTGAGCTGACCCTTGTTACACCGCAATTGGTGGGGCTGGTTAGCGCTGCGTTGTTGTTTGCCGGGCGCTTCGATCATGCCGCCGCGTGCATCGAGCAACTGGCAAGGTTTGCCCCACAGCCTACGCAGGCGCTGCAACGGCAACTGCTGGCACGCTGGCAGGCGCAACAGGGCTGGTTGTTGCATTTGCAGGGTCGCATGGAGGTTGCACGCGCGCACTTTCTCGACGCGCTGGCCGAGTTGAGCGTCGATGCCTGGCCGGTGCGATTGTTGTGCCTGTCGGGTCTGACCCAGCAGGCTCTGCTCAACGCCGAACTCGATGCGGCGCAGACGTTCAATCGTGAGGCACTGTGTCTGGCACGCGCCCAAGGCTCGCTATTGTTCGAAGGGCTGCTGGAGCTCGACCACGCGCAGTTGCTGGAGATGCGCGGAGCGCCCCGACGCGCCGAGAGCCTGTTGGCTGAAGTTTTTGCCCTGTTGTCCCGACAGGCTGATCGACCGACACCGCTATTGGGGCGAATTGCCCTGCGGCGAGGGCGGTTGGCCCTCTGTCAGGGACAGGATGAGTTGGCTGCCGGCTTCTTCCGGTCCGGCCTGGAGGACTGCCTGCAAAGCCAGGACAAGCACGCGCTGTATGGCTTTCTCGGGCAAGCGCAGATGGCCGCCAATCAGCGCGATTACGCACTTGCGTTTGATCGTCTGCGCGAAGCCGAGCGCGTGATGCAGCAGCGGCAGATTCCCGATACGGTGTATCGCGGGGTACTGCTGCAAATCAGCAGCCATTTCTGGTTGCAGCAAGGGCGACCGGAATTGGCCTGTGAAGCGCTGACCCGTGTCTTGCGTCACTATCGCGGGCCTCGTGCACGCCAGGCGCCACCGGCCACGCTTCAGCTGATTGCTCGCATCGAGTACCAATTGGTGTTGGCGCAGATGCATTTGCAACAGACGCAAAAGCCGCTGGATCGGTTGCAGGCCTTGCTCGATCACGCGCAACGGCATGCCATGCTGGCGCTGGAAACGGAATTGCATTTGGTGATCAGCGAAGTGGCGGACTTGACCGCTGAGCCCAGGCTGGCCAGGGCGGCTTTGGAGGCGGGCCTGGCGCTGGTGAAGCGTTGTAACGGGCAACAGGCGTTGCGTGAGCTGGGCCTGCGCCAGCCGAACCTGCTCAGCCGTTTACGGGGGGAAGAGTCAGTGACGGCCATGCTCGCCGATGTCAGCCCGCTGAGTACCCGGGAGATTGAGGTGCTGGGTCTCATTGCCCAAGGCAGTTCCAATCAGCAAATTGCCGAGCGACTGTTCATCTCCTTGCATACGGTGAAAACCCACGCACGGAGAATCCACAGCAAATTGGGGGTTGAGCGTCGCACGCAAGCCGTGGCGATGGGCAAGAAGCTGGGGCTGATCCTGCCTGTCTGATCAGCGCCGTTGCGTTCAGGTTGTCAATGCGTCTGGCTGATAGCCCATGCGCCAACTCACTGCTCGTGTGGCAGACAGCAAACGCTGCGCCGCGGGACCGTTTTCATCGGCATGGAACAGCGAGGTCGGCCCCACTACGGTCAGTACTGCCGCAATCTTGCCCATGGCGTTGAACACCGGTGCCGACAAGGCATCCACACCGGGCATCAACAATCCATGCACATGATGCAGGCCCCGTTGGCGGATCTGTTCGCACATCGTCGTGTATGCCTGATCGTCCGCCAGGCTGTGGCTGGCGCTGCTCTGCAATTCCTGGTCGCGCAGGTCCACGGTTTCACGCCTGGGCAGGTAGGCACCAAACACCAGTCCCGTCGAAGAACTGAGCAATGGCAACACCGAGCCCAGTTGTGTCACCACCGTCACCGCACGCACCGCCGGTTCGATATGCACCACGGTCGCGCCCTGGTTACCCCATACCGCCAGAAAACAGGTTTCGTTCAAGTCGTCGCGCAGTTCGGCCAGGGGCAGGGCGGCGACCTTCAGCACGTCCATACTGTTGAGTGCCGCCAACCCTACGCGCAAGGCTTCGCGGCCCAGGCCGTAATGGTTGGTGGCGGCGTTCTGTTCGGCAAAACCGCTGGCGATCAGGGCCTGCAAATAGCGGTGAACCTTGCTCGCCGGCATTTGCACGTGTTCAGCCAGACGCGACAGCGAAGTCGAGGGCGACAACTCGGCCAGAGCCTTGAGGATGTCGGTGCCAACCTCGGCCGAGCGGACTTTCTGTTTGCCGTTGCTGTCGCTGGTAGGTTTTTCCATGGTGGCGGTTTGATCCTGTAACGAATGGGCGTCTTTATAGCTTGACGGTCAATACCAATCAAATTACGTTATGCGTAATCGAATTACGATAAAAATAACCGAGGCAGGCCAGTCACTCTTCCAAAGGGTGACCGGCATTGCCGACTCCCTGTTCAGGAGGCTCCATGAACTCCGATTCAACGACACCAGCGCTGGCCTACCTGTCAGGCTTCGGCAACGAATTCAGCAGCGAAGCGTTGCCCGGCGCACTGCCCGTCGGCCAGAATTCTCCGCAAAAAGCCCCATACGGCCTCTACACCGAACTGTTCTCCGGCACGGCGTTCACCATGCCGCGCAGCGAGGCGCGACGCACCTGGATGTACCGCATTCAGCCGTCGGCCAATCACCCGGCATTCGTCAAACTGGACCGGCAACTGGCTGGCGGTCCGCTGGGTGAGGTGACCCCCAATCGCCTGCGCTGGAACCCGTTGGAGATTCCTGCCGAGCCGACCGATTTCATCGACGGTCTGGTGAGCATGGCGGCCAACTCGGGCGCAGAAAAACCGGCCGGGATCAGCATCTACAACTACTGCGCCAACCGTTCCATGGAGCGCGTGTTCTTCAACGCCGACGGCGAGATGTTGCTGGTGCCTGAACGGGGGCGCCTGCGCATTGCCACCGAACTGGGTGTGCTTGAACTGGAACCGCTGGAAATCGCCGTGCTGCCACGCGGCCTTAAATTCCGCATCGAACTGCTCGACCCGCAAGCCCGCGGTTACGTCGCCGAAAACCATGGTGCGCCGCTGCGTCTGCCGGACCTGGGGCCGATTGGCAGCAATGGCCTGGCCAATCCGCGGGACTTCCTGACCCCGGTGGCGGCCTACGAAAATCTGCAACAATCCACTACGCTGGTGCAGAAATTCCTCGGCCAGTTGTGGGCGTGCGAACTCAATCATTCGCCGCTCAACGTGGTCGCCTGGCACGGTAATAACGTGCCGTACAAATATGACCTGCGCCGTTTCAACACCATCGGCACCGTCAGTTTCGATCACCCTGATCCGTCGATCTTCACGGTATTGACCTCGCCAACCAGCGTCCACGGCCTGGCCAACCTCGACTTCGTGATCTTCCCGCCGCGCTGGATGGTGGCCGAGAATACTTTCCGTCCACCGTGGTTCCATCGCAACCTGATGAACGAATTCATGGGCTTGATCCAGGGCGAATACGACGCCAAGGCCGAAGGTTTTGTGCCCGGCGGCGCTTCGTTGCACAGCTGCATGAGCGCCCACGGTCCCGACGGTGAGACTTGCACCAAAGCGATCAACGCTGACCTCAAGCCGGCGAAAATCGACAACACCATGGCGTTCATGTTCGAGACGAGCCAGGTGTTGCGCCCAAGTCGTTTCGCCCTCGATTGCCCACAACTGCAAAACACTTACGATGCCTGCTGGGCTACGCTGCCCGCCACTTTCGACCCGACCCGGAGATAACCCATGACGCAGACTTCCATCACTCGCAGCTGGGTTGCATCCGCCAACGGCCATGCTGATTTCCCGCTGCAAAACCTGCCGCTGGGCGTATTCAGCCTCAATGGCTCGGCACCTCGCAGTGGCGTGGCCATTGGCGAGCATATCTTTGATCTGCAAGCGGCCCTTGAAGTCGGGTTGTTCGATGGCGCGGCGAAGGCTGCGGTCGAGGCTACTTGTGGCGGCCAGTTGAATGCGTTCTTCGAACTGGGCCGCGAGGCCCGTGTAGCCCTGCGTGAACGCTTGCTGGAACTGTTCGCCGAAGGCAGCGCCGTGCGTGGCATGATCGAAGCCCAGGGCGCAAAACTGCTGCCGCTGGCGGTGGATTGCGAGATGCACCTGCCGGCGAAAATCAACGATTACACCGACTTCTACGTCGGCATCGAGCACGCGCAGAACGTTGGCAAACTGTTCCGTCCCGACAACCCGCTGCTACCGAACTACAAGTACGTGCCAATCGGCTACCACGGTCGTGCGTCGACCATTCGTCCATCCGGTACTGACGTGCGCCGCCCGAAAGGCCAGACGCTGCCGGCAGGTCAAAGCGAGCCGACGTTTGGCCCTTGCGCGCGCCTGGACTACGAACTGGAGCTGGGCATCTGGATCGGTCAGGGCAACGACATGGGCGACTCGATTGCCATTGGCGACGCTGCCGATCACATCGCCGGTTTCTGCCTGCTCAACGACTGGTCGGCACGGGACATCCAGGCCTGGGAATATCAGCCACTGGGGCCGTTCCTGTCGAAAAGCTTCATCACCAGCATCTCGCCGTGGGTCGTCACCGCTGAAGCGCTGGAGCCATTCCGTCGTGCCCAGCCTGCGCGTCCGCAAGGCGACCCGCAGCCGCTACCGTATCTGTTCGACAAGCGCGATCAGGCCGCTGGCGCGTTCGACATCGAACTGGAAGTGTTGCTACTTACCGAGGTCATGCGCGAACAGAACCTGCCGGCCCATCGCCTGACCCTGAGCAACACCCGGCACATGTACTGGACCGTGGCGCAAATGGTCGCGCACCACAGCGTCAATGGTTGCCAACTGCAGGCCGGTGATCTGTTCGGCTCGGGCACGTTGTCGGGTCCTGAGAACGGTCAGTTCGGCAGCCTGCTGGAAATTACCGAGGGTGGTAAAAAACCGATCGAGCTGGCGTCGGGCGAGGTGCGTAAATTCCTCGAAGACGGCGACGAAATCATCCTGCGTGGACGTTGCGTCCGTGACGGTTTTGCGTCCATCGGCTTTGGCGAATGCCGTGGCAAAGTGCTGCCGGCACGCTGAGAGGAGCGGGGCATGGAACTCTATACCTACTACCGTTCGACGTCTTCGTACCGGGTGCGTATCGCTTTGGCGCTCAAGGGCCTGGATTATCAATCCTTGCCAGTCAACCTGATCGCGCCGCAGGGCGGCGAGCATCGACAGCTACCCTATCTGGGCATCAACCCGCAGGGCCGCGTGCCGGCCTTGCGTACCGATGAAGGCGAATTGCTGATCCAGTCTCCCGCGATCATCGAATACCTGGAGGAGCGTTATCCACAGGTGCCGCTGCTGTCCAGGGACCTGACTGCCCGCGCTCACGAGCGCGGCGTGGCGGCAGTGATCGGCTGCGATGTGCACCCATTGCATAACGTCAGCGTGCTCAATCGTCTGCGCCAGTCGGGTCACGACGAACCGCAGATAGTGGAGTGGATCAGCCACTGGATCGGCCAAGGGTTGGCCACGGTTGAGCAGTTGATCGGTGATGACGGTTACTGCTTTGGCCCCGAGCCCGGGTTGGCGGACGTCTACTTGATCCCGCAGTTGTACGCGGCCGAGCGTTTCAATGTTTCTCTTGAGGCTTACCCTCGGATACGGCGAGTGGCGGCATTGGCGGCAACGCACCCGGCGTTCATCAAGGCGCATCCGGCGAACCAGCCAGACACGCCTTGAGTCAGAAGCAGGATCAAAAGATCGCAGCCTGCGGCGATCTTTTGCTTTTAATGGACGATGGAATTGGGCGGCAAATGCCCCAAGCGTTCCGTCAGGCGAATCCGCTGGATCGGATCGTCGCTGAGCAGTAGTGCGTGCTCCAGGTCGAAACGCTCGGCGTTCGGGCAGTCCAGCCGCTGGTACAGGCTGGCCCGGGCCAGATAGTCGGCGGCACTGGCGTCGCCCAGTTCCAGGACGCGATCGGCGTCGATCAAGGCATTGATGAAATCGTCGTGGGACAGGTACAACTGACGCAGGTTGCGCGACAGCCGTTGCAGCATCTGCGCTGGCTCGGCGGTTACCAGGTGCTCGGCGCTGAGCTTCATGTTCGGGCCGTACTGGCGCTGCAACAGCTCCCGACAATCGTTCGGATAAAGACGACGACCGCCGCAGGGATCGAGCAAATGGTCGGCACCGGGCACCCGCAGCAGGAAATGCCCGGGGAAGTTGACCCCGACCAGGGGAATTTCCAGGCCCCTGGCCAACTCCAGCGCAATCAGCCCCAGCGTCAAGGGTTGGCCTCTTCGGCGTTCCAGTACCTTGTTCAACAGGGCCACTTGGGGGCGTAACGGCGTGAAGTCGTCCTGGGCGAAACCCAGATCGTTCATGCGCCGCAGTAGCGGCTGGGCCAGTTCACTGACCGGCAGCATCGGCAAGCCGCCACTGACCCGTTGCTGCAACGTCTGGAAATCGGCCAGCAGTGCTTGCGGCTCCACCTCGCTGTCGTGCTCGACCGCAATCCACAATGCCGCCTCGAACAGCGCGGGCGGTGAACGTTGCAGGCAAGCGAAGAACGATTGGCGCGGGGTCATCAAAATCTCCGGGCAATGCCTCGTTTTAGCCCCCTCTCTGGCGTTCGTCCAGTGCCGTACAAGGTCGGATGCAGGTTATTTCCTAAAGCTTGCATCGTGGCCGTGCTTATTCCGGTGCGCTTCTGCAATTTTTGGGCGCAAGCCTATACTGGCGTCTACAAGAAGTGATTCGGGAGCCTTACGATGTTCGCTCTCATGCAAAGCACCCGCCTTGAATCGCTGCATCTGAGCGTCGACCCGGTCACCGGGTTGAAGGCGGTCATTGCCATTCATAACAGCCGTCTGGGGCCTGCCCTGGGTGGTTGTCGTTACCTTGCCTACCCCAGCGACGAATCAGCGATCGAGGATGCTGCGCGCCTGGCCCAGGGCATGAGCTACAAGGCTGCGCTGGCCGGGCTAGCGCAGGGCGGGGGGGTGGCGGTCATTGTCCGCCCGGCCCATGTTGCAAATCGCAGCGCGCTGTTCGAGGCCTTCGGACGCTTGATCAATCAGCTTGATGGTCGCTACATCACCGCCATCGACAGCGGCACTTCGGTAGCGGACATGGATTGCATCGCCCAACATACCCAGCACGTTACCAGCACCACGTCGGCGGGGGACCCGGCGCCCCATGCGGCGATGGGCGTATTCGCCGGCATTCGCGCCACGGCCATGGCGCGGTTGGGTAGCGATAATCTCGAAGGTTTGCGCGTAGCCATTCAGGGCTTGGGCAATGTCGGCTATGCCCTGGCGGAGCAATTGCATGCCGCCGGTGCCGAACTGCTGGTCAGCGATATCGATCACGGCAAGGTGCAATTGGCCATGGAGCAACTCGGTGCGCACCCGATTGCCAACGAAGCGCTGCTCAGCACACCTTGCGATATCCTCGCGCCCTGCGGCCTGGGCGGTGTACTCAACAGCCATACCGTGACGCAATTGCGCTGCGCGGCGGTGGCCGGTTCGGCGAACAATCAGCTGACGCATCTGGACGTCGCCGACCAGCTGGAGCGCCGTGGCATCCTGTATGCGCCGGATTACGTGATCAACGCTGGCGGGCTGATTTACGTGTCGCTCAAGCACCGCGGCGAAGAACTGTCGACCATCACCGCGCACCTGTCGAAAATCAGCACGCGCCTGACTGAAGTGTTCGCCCACGCCCAGGCGGAAAAACGCTCTCCCGCACGGGTGGCCGATGAGTTGGCGGAGAAAGTGTTGTACCGATAGAAGCTTGAAAGATCACAGCCTTCGGCAGCTCCTGCATGAATCGACGAACACCTGTAGGCGCTGCCGAAGGCTGCGATCTTTTTTCTACCTGGCATGAAAAAGGCCCCGGGTCATTCGACTCAGGGCCTGTTCAATTTGCGCGTTGCCTACTTGGCGGCTTTTGGGGCCTTGGCCGGCTTGGCCGGGGCGATCGGCTCAGCGGCTTCAACGACCTCGAGCGCTGCGACAGGTTCTGCGACTTCAACCGGTGCGCTGAGCAATTCGGACAGAGCGTCCGGCTGGCTCTTGAACGCCTTGGCGAACACGTCGCGATTCTTCGCCATGTAGATCCCGGCTTCTTCCACTTGCTGCTCGGTCAGGGACGGAACGGCTTTTTGCAATACTTCAGCCAGCAATTCGGCCAGTTCGAGCATTTTGTCATGACGGTCAGCTTCGGCTTTATCCATGAACAAGCGCTCCAGATCTCGGCTGCTGCGGTATACCACTTCGACGGCCATTCACCACCTCACATGCCTTCACATTGGTTGTCGATTTCGACCACTGTATTTATATACAGCAAAAGGATAAGCGAATCCCTGTCTTTTGGATAGTGGCTTTTTAAGGTAGACCGGATATCCGGATTTGCACTGTTCCCTGTGGGAACGGGCTGGGTCCGGGCGGCGTTCCGACGAAGAGGCCGGTGAAATTGCCACAAAAGTGTCCAGCAGCAATCCATCCTCATCTCACTCGATAGCCTCTGGCCTTTTTTCTGCATGCAGAAAAACCGTCACGTCCAACCCGCATCATCCGGTCGAGCCGACCTAAGGAAGCAGCATCGTGAAAATCAACTGGGCCGAAAAACTGCGGCAGAACGTGCATGGACTGGCCGAGTCCCTGGGCAATCTGTTCGTCGAAACCTTCCACTACCTGGCGCTTTTCGCCATTGGTGCGGTGACCGCGTGGGCGGCGGTGATGGAATTCCTCGGGATGATCGAAGAGGGGCACATCAAGATCGATGACATCTTGCTGCTGTTCATCTATCTGGAACTGGGAGCGATGGTCGGGATTTACTTCAAGACCAACCACATGCCTGTGCGCTTCCTGATCTACGTGGCGATCACCGCGCTGACGCGGCTGCTGATCTCCAACGTTTCGCACCACAACCCGCCGGACCTGGGGATCATCTATCTGTGCGGCGGGATTCTGCTGCTGGCGTTTGCGATTCTGGTGGTTCGTTACGCTTCGTCGCAATTTCCTTCGGTGAAGATCGAGAACCCACACCGCAGGACAGGTGCGGGCTCCAGTGAACATCTGGAAGTAGAAAAGGGCGAGCTTTAAAGTCCCATGGCGGGTCGGGGACGGCCATTGGCTGATGGTGGTGGCAGGCTGCGCGTGCCGCCATCGGTCATGGATTCGAGGATGGCCACGGCGCTGTGGCCCTGCTCGATGGCAATGCCGAACTGAATGCTCTGCACCAGTCGTTTCAGGCGCTCGGGGTCATTGCGTTGTTCGGCGCTGATCATGCGTTTGGCCACCACACGGCCACTGTTGGAAAGGGTCAGCATGATGCTGCCGTCCAGGCCCTGGATGCTCAGGTTGATCTGGTAATCCGCTGCAAAGGCATCGGTAATGAGCTGGAAAGGGTTGTCCATGATGCGTCACCGCCTGATTGAACGTGCAGTTGTTGACCGGCCGTGATCGGGTTGGTTCGCAATGCCTGACCACCGGCCATCTCGCCATCATTGTTCCAGCAAGGATGTAGCAAGGGGCATGCCGACATAATCGTCGGACAGAAAACACGCTATGTAGGAGCGAGCTTGCTCCGGGCGGCGTTCCGACGATGGTCGTGAACGATAACGCGTAAAACCAGATGGTTTGCGGCGCCTGAGGGTTTTTCGCGAGCAAGCTCGCTCCTACAGGGGCCGCGTTTTCTGCACGTTTCAGGGCAATAAACCTCGACGTGCCTCCAAAGCGATCAACATTCCACCCAGTTCACTGCCAGTCCGCCCCGCGATGTCTCTTTGTATTTGTCGTGCATGTCGGCCCCGGTGTCGCGCATGGTGCGGATCACCCGGTCCAGGGAAATGAAGTGCTGGCCGTCGCCACGCAGGGCCATTTGCGTGGCGTTGATGGCTTTCACTGCGGCGATTGCGTTGCGCTCGATGCACGGCACTTGTACCAGTCCGCCAACCGGGTCGCAGGTGAGGCCGAGGTTGTGTTCCAGGCCGATTTCGGCGGCGTTTTCCAGCTGCTCCGGGGTGGCGCCAAGCACCTCTGCCAGGCCGGCGGCGGCCATGGCGCAGGCAGAGCCGACTTCACCCTGGCAGCCGACTTCGGCCCCGGAGATCGAAGCGTTTTTCTTGCACAGGATGCCGACGGCCGCTGCACCCAGGAAGAAAGCGACTACGTCGTCGTCAGACGCATCGGCATTGAATTTCATGTAGTAGTGCAGCACCGCCGGAATGATCCCTGCCGCGCCGTTGGTCGGCGCCGTGACCATGCGCCCGCCGGCTGCGTTTTCTTCGTTCACGGCAAGGGCATACAGGTTGACCCACTCCATTGCCGACAAGGTGGATGTGATGACATTCGGCTTGCCGATTTCCTGCAGGCTGCGATGCAGTTTCGCCGCTCGACGTGGAACATTCAGGCCGCCGGGCAGGACGCCTTCGTGGCGCAAGCCTTGCTCGACGCATTCACGCATCACCGACCAGATATTCAACAGGCCCTGGCGGATCTCGGCATCACCACGCCATGCCCGTTCGTTGGCCATCATCAGTTCACTGACCCGCAGCCCGTGTTCGTTGCAGAGCTTGAGCAGTTCGGCGACGCTGGAGAAATCGTAAGGCAGCACCACATCGCCAGCCGGTGCGATACCGGATTCGGCTTCAGCCGCTTCAATGATGAAACCTCCGCCCACCGAGTAGTAGGTTTGCTCGAACAGTTCACCGGTTTCACCGAAGGCTGTCAGGGACATGGCATTGGGGTGGTAGGGCAGGCTCTCGTTTAGCAGCAGGAGATCGCGTTGCCAGTCGAAGGCAATTTGCGCAACGCCTGCCAGGCACAGTTTGCCGGTTTCGCGCAGGGTGTGAATGCGGTTGTCGATGGTGGTGGGATCAATGCGGTCCGGCCATTCGCCCATCAGGCCCATGACGCAGGCGCGGTCTGTTGCGTGGCCGACGCCGGTCGCCGACAGAGAACCGTAGAGACGAATTTCCACGCGACGTACATCAGCCAGAAAACCCTGATCGACCAGTGCCTGGGCAAAGGTTGCGGCGGCGCGCATCGGACCGACGGTATGGGAGCTGGACGGGCCGATGCCGACTTTGAAGAGATCGAAAACACTGATAGCCATGCTAAAGCCTATACAAGCAATGGAAGAGGAATCGCCGCCATTTTTGTAGGACAAGCGCAATGTCGGCGATACTGCCCGTCAAGGTCCTGCGTGACCAACGAAAATTCCTAAGACATCCTTTAGCAGGACTAAACGATGAGCCGTCAATTGCACGCCCAGACCTATGTCTGGTTGAACGTGTTTGCCTGTGCCGCGCGGCACTTGTCGTTCACCCGCTGCGCCGAAGAGCTGCACATCACACCGGGGGCGGTCAGCCAGCAGATCCGTCAGCTGGAAGAGCGCCTGGGTTTTCGCCTGTTTCACCGCCGTGCCCGCGGAGTCGAACTGAGCGCCGAGGGCCAGCGCCTGGCCATTACCGTCAACGAGGCTTTTGGCAGCATCGACGCGGAGTTGCGGCGACTGGATGCGGGCATGATCAGCGGGATTCTGCGGGTACGTTCGATTCCGTCGTTCCTGAGCAAATGGCTGACGCCGCGTCTGCCGCGCTTGCAGCAGCGTTTTCCGGATATTCAGTTGCGCCTGGTAGCCGAGGACAGCAGCGTGCCGTTGCATGAAGGCGACTTCGACCTGGCGATCGACCTGAACGACGGCAGCTACCCCGGCCTGTTATCCACCGCCTTGCTCGATGAGCAGATTTTTCCGGTGTGCGCGCCGAGCCTGTTGCGCGGTCGTCCGCCGCTGCACGGTCCGGCAGACCTGATGCACTTTCCCTTGCTGCACGACATCACCGCCTGGCGCGGCAGCTATGAGTACGCGGAATGGGAGTTTTACCTCAACGCCATCGGCTTCGAGGGGGCGGATGTGCGACGCGGGCATACCTTCAATCGCAATCACCTGACGATCGAAGCGGCCATCGCCGGGATGGGGGTGGCGATTGCCCGACGGACACTGCTCAACGATGAGCTGGAGCGTGGGGCGTTGATCGTGCCGTTCGGCCTGGCGGTGCCCAATCACAAGCGCTACATGCTGCTTTACGCACCAGGGGCGTTGAGCCATCCAGGTGTGCGCGCGGTACATGACTGGCTGGTGGAAGAGGCGGGGATTTTTCGCAGCTTGCACCCGTTGGGGGAACGGCAGATGTAAGGAATTTTGACCGGTAAGCAGGGCGACCCAACTCCCGACATTAACAGTGCTTTTGCTCGTTGTCCGGTTTTTTTTGCGTGTGAATATTTATCTTTTTTCAGGGGTTGAATTGTTCAGCGTACAGACCGATTGTGTAAGCAAGAGGTCACGGTGATGACGCCCAAGGGCTTAGCTGACCGGCCTCTCGCGAGCTAGCTGAAATAAGGGATGAACTATGCAAATCCAAGTCAATAGCGATAACCATATTCAAGGCAGTAAACGACTGGAGGAGTGGGTACGTACGACCATTGAGAGCACGCTCGAACGCTACGAAGAGGACCTGACACGAGTCGAGGTTCACCTGCGGGACGAGAACGGCGACAAGCCGGGTCCCCACGACATGCGCTGCCAGCTGGAGGCGCGGCCAAAAGGCCATCAACCGGTTTCCGTCACCCATAAAGCTTCCACCATGGAGCAGGCTATCGACGGTGCAGCCGTCAAACTTGAACATGCGCTGGAGCATATGTTCGGCAAATTGCGCGGCAAACGCGCCAATGTGGTGCCCATCGAGAGTGCCGCCCATGCCGACCATCTGCTGGAAGAAGAGTTTCTCGAGAACGAACAGGCAGCGCTCAACGGCTGACACCTGATTCACTTTTTACCTTCCCATGAGAACGGGCCTGCATTGCAGGCCCGTTTTGTTTTCGGTGGCTTTTGGATTCCATGGGGCATGGGCTGATCCTTTTGCATTTGAGAATATTTATCATTAATATTGCGGCCTTGCCGGCCCCCTGACGCTGTCGTGGCCTCCCCGGTTTTCAGGTCGAAACATGAACGATGATCACTCTGCCCCCCGACCCCCACGATATCGAACGCGACGAACAGCGCGGCGACCGTGCGCATTTTCTCCAGGTGTTTCTCTCCCGACGTTCACAAATGGAAGCGCTGGTGAGTCGGCGCGTCGGTTGCCGGGCGACGGCGGCTGACCTGGTGCAGGACTTGTTCCTGCGTTTCTGGCGGCGGCCGCTGGTGCAGGTCGAGGAGCTCGGCACTTATCTGCTGCGCTGCGCCGGCAATATCGCCATCGACCATTTACGCAGTGAAGGCACGCGGGTCCGGGCCAGCGAAGGCCTGATGGTGGAGCCACCGGACAGCCATGGCAGCGGACCGCAAGCGGCGCTGGAGGCGGGCAACGATTTGCGCCACGTTGAAGCCGCGTTGCGCGCACTCCCGCAGCGTACGCGGCAGATTTTTTTGCTCAATCGCATTCACGGCCGTAAATACGCCGAGATCGCCAAGGCCATGGGCTTGTCCCAAAGTGCCGTGGAAAAACATATGATGCGCGCCCTCGAAGCCTGCAAGGCCAGCCTTCGGGAGCCCGAAACACGAATGCCAGGGAAAGCACCGTGAACCACTTCGAGCGCGTCACCCCGACGCCCGCACAGGAGCAGGCCGCGCTGGCCTGGCTGAGCCTGCTGCATGATCAGCCCGGCAGTGGTGATCAGGTGGTGTTCAGCCAATGGTTGCAAGCGGACCCCGCCCATGCCGAGGCATATGCCCAGGCGCAGGTCTTGTGGGAGTTGAGCGAAGGGCCGGCGCGCACGCTCGCCGATGAAGACGCTTTAGCCTTGCAAAGCTATCTCAATGCCATGAAACGCTCGCGGCGCAGCACGCTCGGACGCTGGTCGGGTGCGCTGGCGATGGCCGCGTGCCTGCTATTGATGATCAGTCTCGGCACCGGTTGGCAGCCGATGCGCTGGGTGGATGACCTAGGGGCGGATTATGTCTCGGCGCCAGGGGAAATCCGCACGGTGACCCTGGCCGATCAATCGCAAGTCACCCTGGATGCCGACAGTGCCATTGCCGTGGATTTCAGTCGCGGTGAACGGCATGTGCAATTGCGTCGCGGCGCCGGATTTTTCAGCGTCACCCATACCGGCGAGCCATTCGTGGTGGATGCCGAGAATGGGCAGGCGCGGGTTCTGGGCACGCAGTTCGAGGTCCGCTTGCAGCCCCGTGGTGCACAGGTCACGGTGTTGTCCGGGCGGGTTGGCGTAACGGCGGACAGGAACGCCGAGCAGCAAATCCTTACCGCCGGCCAGCAAGTCGCCTACGGCGAAGGCTCGGCGGAAAAATCCCACGCGGTGGACAGCGAAGCGCAGTTGGCATGGCGTCAGGGCTGGCTCAATTACTACAAGGCGACGTTGGCCGATGTGGTGCAGGATCTGGGGCGCTATTACCCTGGGCGGATCGTGCTACTCAATGATGAACTGGCGGCACGCCGGGTCAGTGGCAGCTTTCCGAGCAGGAACCCGCAGGCGGTGTTGAGTTCGTTGCAGGGCGTGTTGGGGTTTGAGCAGCATCAGGTGTTGGGGCATTTGATAATTTTGCGTTGAATCAGCCGGCCCCATCGCGAGCAAGCTCGCTCCCACCGGTACAGAGTCGGTCACAGTTTTGGGGCAACACATAACCCTGTGGGAGCGAGCTTGCTCGCGATGGGGCCAGTTCAAACACCACATCATTCTGAATAAAAATATTTTCAAACTTTTGCTGAGGTAAACCCGATTGCAATCCGTGTAGTGACTGAAACTGCGAGTCATTCGCATCCGTTGCGGTTCTACACAGGTCATGAGCAATGAAGTCCAGGGCAAAATCGGGGTCGGTCAAACAATGGTTGGGTGTGTCTGCGTTGAGCTTTTCGGCATTGGCGTTGTTGCCGCTGAGCGCGGCGCTGGCCGCTGAGGCCGGCAACAGCCAACAATTCGCGCAGTTCAGTTTTTCCCTGGCCGCCAAACCGCTGCCCCAAGCCTTGAGTGATTTCAGCCGGGTGACCGGCATCAGCGTCGTCTACACCGATGAAGCGCCATACGGCCTCAATGCGCCAGCGGTCAATGGCCGGATGGGCGCCGAACAGGCGCTGCAACGTCTGCTCAGCGGTTCGGGATTGACCTTCCGCCGCACCGATGGGCACACCATTGCACTGGAACCACGGCCGACCGAAGGTGCGTTGAACCTGGGCGCGACCTCCATCACCTCGGTGATGGACGATTCCATGACCTACCAGCCGCCACCGACTTCTTCGGTGATGCGCTCCTCGACCCCGATTCAGGAAATCCCGCAGACCGTCAATGTCGTCCCGGCCCAGGTCATTCGCGACCAGGCTCCGCGCAATCTCGATGACGCCCTGGCCAATGTCAGCGGCATCACCCAGGCCAACACCCTGGGCAGCACCCAGGACTCGGTGATGGTTCGCGGCTTCGGTGACAACCGCAACGGCTCGATCATGCGCGATGGCATGCCGATCGTGCAGGGCCGTGGCCTCAACGCCAGTGTCGACCGGGTCGAAGTGCTCAAGGGCCCGGCCTCGTTACTCTATGGCATCCAGGATCCGGGCGGCGTGGTCAACATGGTCAGCAAGAAGCCCGAGCTTGAGCAGTACAACGCCTTGACCGTGCGTGGTTCGAGTTATGGCGACGGCAAGAACGGCAGCGGCGGCGGACTCGACAGCACCGGCGCCTTTGGCGGATCAGGGCTGGCCTACCGCATGGTGCTGGACTACGAAGACGAAGATTACTGGCGCAACTTCGGCGTGCATCGCGAGAGCCTGATCGCGCCGTCGCTGGCCTGGTACGGCGAAAGCACCAAGCTGCTGTTCTCCTATGAGCACCGCGAATTCCTCACGCCGTTCGACCGCGGCACGCTGATCGATCCGCGGACCAACCATCCGCTGGACATCTCGCGCAACGAGCGTCTCGACGAGCCGTTCAACAACATGCAAGGGCGTTCGGACCTCTATCACTTCGAGGCCGATCACGAGCTCAACGACAACTGGCAGGCCCATTTCGGCTATAGCTGGAACCGCGAAACCTATGACGCCAGTCAGGTGCGTGTGACTGCCATCGACACCAATAAGGGCACCCTGACCCGCAGCATGGACGGCACCCGGAATGCGATCAGCACCGACCGCTTCACCACCGCCAGCCTCGAAGGCAACGTGGATGTGTTCGGCATGCAGCATGACCTGTTGTTCGGCGTCGATGACGAGTACCGCAAGATTTTCCGCGAAGACCTGATCCGCCAGAAAAGCCGCACCACGTTCAGCTATGTGAACCCGATCTATGGTCAGGAAGTGCCGGGCACCACTGTCAGCGCTGCCGACAGCGCGCAGACCGATGAACTGCGCAGCGATTCGGTGTTCCTGCAGGATTCCATCCACCTCAACGACCAATGGATTCTGGTGGCCGGCGCACGCTTCCAGGCGTACGACCAGTACGCCGGCAAAGGCGTACCGTTCCACGCCAACACCGACAGCAACGGGCAGAAATGGGTGCCGCGCGCTGGCCTTGTGTACAAGTACACCGATGCCTTGTCGTTCTACGGCAGCTACACCGAATCGTTCAGACCCAACTCGACCATTGCGCCGTTGAGCGGCAGCAGCACCGTGCTTGACGGTGGCATCGCGCCGGAAGAAGCCAAGTCCTGGGAGCTGGGTGCCAAGCTCGATCTGCCGGGCCGCGTGACCGGCAACATTGCGCTGTTCGACATCAAGAAGCGCAACGTGCTGGTGGCCAACGCCGAAGGCCCGACGACGATTTACAGTGCCGCCGGCGAAGTGCGTTCCCGTGGCCTGGAAGTGGACTTGAGCGGCCAGCTGACCGATCGCTGGAGCATGATCGGCAGCTACGCCTACACCGATGCCGAAGTCACCGAAGATCCGGATTACAAAGGCAATCAACTGCAAAACGTGGCCAAGAACAGCGGCTCGTTGTCGGCCGTCTATGACTTTGGCAGCGTCATTGGCGGCGATCAACTGCGAGTCGGCGCCGGGGCGCGTTATGTGGGTGAGCGCGCGGGTAACGCGGTGAACGATTTCGACCTGCCGGGCTACACCGTGGCCGATGCGTTCGCTACCTACGACACCAAAGTCGAAGGACAGAAGGTCAAGTTCCAGCTCAACGTGAAGAACCTGTTTGATCGCACTTACTACACCTCGGCGGCGAGTCGCTTCTTTGTGTCGATGGGTGACTCGCGGCAGGTGATGCTGTCGAGCACCTTGGAGTTTTGACGGTAAACCGAGTCATCGTTCATCGCGGGCAAGCCACGCTCCCACAGGGTCAGTGGGCGGATGCAAAATCCGCGGGCAACCGCGATTCTGTGGGAGCGTGGCTTGCCCGCGAAGGCGGTATCACAGGCAACGAAAATCTGAAGTATGCCGCCTAGCGCAAAAACGCCTGCCGATAATCGCCGGGCGTCCCGCCAAGTGACTGGCGAAAGCGGTTGGTGAAATGGCTGGCACTGGAAAAGCCGCACGCCAGTGCAATCTCCCCCAGCGGCTGTGAAGTAGTGCGCAGCAACTCCCGCGCCCGGTTCAGGCGTCGTGCCAGCACATACTGATGGGGCGGCAAGCCGAAGCTCTCGCGAAACATCCGTGCGAAGTGGTATTCCGACAACGCACACAACGCCGCCAACTGCCCGAGACTGATGGCCTCGTCCAGATGGCTGTCGATGAATTCCACCAGATGTCGGCGCTGATGCGCAGCCAACCCACCTTTAAGGCGCAGGTCTTGTCGGGCATTCACCTGGCTGAGCAGGGCATGGCTGAGCAGTTCGTGGGCCAGACTGCTGGTCAAAAGGCGCTCGCCCGGCTCGTCCCAGTTCAGGGCGATCAACTGCCGAAAGCGCAGCGCCTGCTGCGGATCATCGAGAAAGGTCTGCTCGCGCAGTTGCATTTGCCGTGGCTCGCGATCGAGCAGGGTGACGCAACCGAGGGCAAATTGTTCGGGGCTGAAATACAGGTGCGCCAGGCGAATGTCGCCGTTGATCACCCAGCCTGACTGGTGATCGGCCGGCAGGATGCACAGTTTGTCCGGGGCACCCTTGTTGCCGGGCTGGTCGCGGCGAAAGGTGCCCGTGCCGCCAGCGAGGTAACAGGACAATGTGTGGTGGCTGGGCGCTTCGTAATCCCGGGCATCGTGGTGATTGTTCCACAAGGCTGCAGACAAACCGTCACCGAGCTCGGCGCTGTGCTCGAGGCGAGCATTGGGCGAGCGGTTGAGGGCTTGAAAGACTTGTAGGGTATCCAGTGCAGCCATGATCGTAGTTCTCTAACACCTGCATCCAACGCCCTGCATCCTACTCCGTAGACACGCGCCTGCCAGCCTGTCGCCAGACAAAAGCGCAAGTTTATGCAAGTGCGCCTGGGCGTGACGCCGGACACTGGGTACCTATCGAGGAGCCTATGTCATGAACCTTTCTTTGTACTTGCTGACCGTGCTGATCTGGGGCACCACCTGGATTGCCTTGAAATGGCAACTGGGCGTAGTGGCCATTCCTGTGTCGATCGTTTATCGCTTCGGCCTCGCCGCGCTGGTGCTGTTCGTGATCCTGCTGCTCAGTCGGCGCCTGCAAGTGATGAACCGTCGCGGGCACCTGATCTGCCTGGCTCAGGGCTTGTGCCTGTTCTGCATCAACTTCATGTGCTTCCTCACCGCAAGCCAGTGGATCCCCAGCGGCCTGGTGGCCGTGGTGTTTTCCACGGCCACCTTGTGGAATGCCCTCAACGCGCGGGTGTTCTTCGGACAGAAAGTCGCCCGCAATGTGCTGATGGGCGGCGCACTGGGTCTGCTTGGGTTGGGCCTGTTGTTCTGGCCGGAATTGGCCGGGCATACCGCCAGCCCGCAAACTCTGCTCGGTCTCGGTCTGGCCCTGTGCGGCACCTTGTGTTTCTCGGCGGGCAACATGCTCTCGAGCCTGCAGCAGAAGGCCGGCCTCAAACCGCTGACCACCAATGCCTGGGGCATGGCTTACGGGGCGGCGATGCTCTCGGTGTGGTGTCTGGTCAAGGGCATTCCCTTCGACATGGAAATGAGCGCGCGTTACATCGGGTCACTGTTGTACCTGGTGATTCCGGGATCGGTGATCGGTTTCACTGCCTACCTGACCCTGGTCGGACGCATGGGGCCTGAACGGGCTGCGTACTGCACGGTGCTGTTCCCTGTGGTGGCGCTCAACGTGTCAGCGTTCGCCGAGGGTTACCAGTGGACCGCTCCGGCACTGGCGGGGCTGGTAATGGTAATGCTGGGTAATGTGCTGGTGTTTCGCAAGCCCAAGGCAAGTGTCAGTCCGGTGGCGGGCAAGTTGGCCTGACACTATTCAGGTATCCTTTGCCGCCAACAGATAAATAATGCCGAAGAACATGTATTGAATGTGGGTTTGTGCCCATTTAAAGGCGTTTGCCTGTTTGGAATACTCTAAGTCAAACCATTCGTTTAGAATGATGATGTAGAAAGTCTGATACGCAAAAATGGCTGTAATAAAACCTATTATGGAAAATTTTTTGGCTGCATGGAACTCGCCGTGTGGAGCGGCGAGGTTGCGGTAGAGTTGATAGGTTCCAACGATGAAACTGCATGTGAATATGATCTCGAGTGTAATCAGTGCCCAGTAAAAACGGTGGTGAAACAGGGGGGAGCTAATGGCGCGGTAACGACGGGAATCATTGCCGATGGTGTCGCTCATGCTGATGATTCGCCCGATATACTCGGCGTATGCAGTGTAGTCGGTAATATTGTTGGTAAGGGTCGTTATACCGAATAATGCGGCCATGAAGACAACTAATAATTTGCTCTGCCTTACCATGCAGGCAGTGGTGAAATAACTCATGCAGGATGCTCTCCGAATGTAAGGTTGATGCGTTCTTGTCTTTCGGAGTTTATAGGTGTTTAGAGGGTGTGAGGGTGAAGAGTGCTTTGCGAATTATGTCGCTTATTATACGCGTTGGGTGGCAAGTTGTTTAAGGAGAGTATTTTTCAGGCTTTATATAAAGTGGCACGCCAATTATGACGTGCCATTGTTCAATCAGACCTTCCACACCTGCGGATTGACCAGGTCCTGCGGTCGCTCGCCCAGCAAGGCGCTGCGCAAGTTGGCCAAGGCACGGTTGGCCATGGCATCGCGGGTCTCATGGGTGGCTGAGCCGATGTGCGGCAAGGTCACGGCATTTTTCAGCTGGAACAGTGGCGACTCGGCCAGCGGTTCTTTTTCGTACACGTCAAGCCCCGCACCCCGAATGCGGTTGTTTTGCAGCGCTTCGATCAGCGCCGGTTCATCCACCACCGGACCACGGGAAATGTTCACCAGAATGGCACTTGGCTTCATCAGCGCCAGTTCACGATGGCTGATCAAGTGTCTGGTTTTCTCGCTGAGCGGCACCACAAGGCAGACGAAGTCAGCTTCGGCCAGCAATTGATCGAGGCTGCGCAACTGTGCGCCGAGTTCCTGTTCCAGATCGGTCTTGCGGCTGTTACCGCTGTAGATGACCGGCATGTTGAACCCCAGGCGGCCACGCCGGGCGATGGCGGCACCGATGTTGCCCATGCCGACGATGCCCAATGTCTTGCCATGCACATCACAACCGAACAACGGCGCACCGACGCTGGCTTGCCATTGCCCGGCCTTGGTCCAGGCATCCAGTTCGGCGACGCGGCGCGCGCTGCTCATCAACAGTGCAAACGCCAGGTCGGCGGTGCTTTCGGTGAGCACATCCGGCGTGTTGGTCAGCATGATCCCGCGTTCGTTGAAGTAGGCCAGGTCATAGTTGTCGTAGCCCACCGAGATACTGGAGACCACTTCCAGCCTGGCGGCGTTTTCCAGTTGGGCGCGGCCGAGTTTGCGACCGACGCCGATCAGGCCGTGGGCGTGGGGCAGGGCTTCGTTGAACTGGGCGTTGATGTCGCCGTTTTTCGGATTCGGCACGATGACATCGAAGTCTTGTTGCAGGCGTTCGACCATTTCCGGGGTGACGCGGCTGAAGGCCAGGACAGTCTTTTTCATGGGAGGCAGGCTCGTCGGGCGGTGAAGAATGATGAGCACGCTAACATTCTTCGCGGGATTTGTGCGAGTCGTCAGGCGGTCAATGCAAGCTTGCAGCTTGCGGTGCTTCATCCAGCTATACTGCGGCACTTCTTATACTGTGGCATGCGGCTCGCTCACCGGGCCCGACACTTCATGCACCACCCGGAGCTTTCATGACTTCCCCGAAACAACCGCCGGTCGCCGACGCCCTGAGCGACGTGCAGGCAGAGCTGCCAGACAGCGTCGACTCCAGCGCCGACAGCGAAACCAAAGCCGAAATCCCGGCCTTCAAGTTCCCGTTCAAGCCAGGCGAACTGGCGGCTGCCAAGGGCTCCAACCAGCCTTGGTACAAGAACGGCGCCAAGAACGGCCACACCAAGACGCCGGGAATGGCACCGCCGGGAACTCGTCGGTCGATGGGTAAGCGCTGAGTCTTTATCTCTGCAGTGCCTGATCTGCCGTCTTCGCGAGCAAGCCCGCTCCCACATTTGATCGCATTCTCATGAAAGAACGCGCTCCCCTAATGTGGGAGCGGGCTTGCTCGCGAAGGGGCCGGCACAAACACTGAAATCCCGGATCAAGCCGACCGCAACGCAATAAACGAGTAATTTGCCGGCGCATCCGCCGCCACTTGCGCACCTGCGGCCAGCACTTGCTCGGCAATATCATCGCCCGACACATGAAATAGCCATTCGCTGCCCCACTCAGGCAAGGATTGTCCCGCCAAGTCGTCGATGATCGAGGCAAATCCCGCCATATCCGGCAGATAAGCAGTAAACCCATCTCCCTTCAGGGCCGTCGTGCGGATGCCCAGCTGTGCGCAAATCGCATCCTTGGTCTGAATTTCGTTGCGATCCGCCTGACGGGAACGCTGGATCAATTCCGACAATTCCCGGTCGACCAACTCACCACCGATAATCAGGTCCGGTCCTTTTTCCCACGACTCAGGCGGACACTCCTTCACGGCGGTGTTCAGTGGTATGTGCGGATTGATTTCCATCGGATAGATGCGACACACCAACGGCCGGCGTTCGTAGATGCGGCAGCGGTTGTCCTCGTCAAGATTCCGGCAGGGGCCGACATTGTAGGCGGCGAAGGTGATGGCCACGTACGCGTCGGATTCGCCGCTGCGCACTGCCGCCGAGCGGCGTTCGGCGTGTTCCCGTTGTTGCACCGGCAGACCCAGGCCGTTGCCCAGAAACGCTTCCGCCAGCACGATCACCTGACCGCCGTCGGCGGCCCACATCCGGGCTTCGCTCAGGGTCAGGGGCACATGGTGGTCGTTGCAGCATTTACCGCAGCCTACGCAGGAAAACCTTGTATTCATTGAGTGTTCATTCGCATGACAGGGCATGAAACGGCGACAGAATGCCGCCACAAAAACCGCTATCGAAGCAAATTATGCGCCACTCAGTTGGCCTCGCCGGCCGGGCGGATGGAGTCCCATTCGGTGACGTACGCGGTTTTGCTCTTTTTGTTGTACAGGCACAGTTCGGTGCCTTGCGCGCCTTTCATGTGTTTTTGCGGGTACTGGCCCTGGAGCAGCAACGCGGTGTAGCCGACCCGGTCATCGAACTGCGCGGCGGTGCCGACCGGTTTGCTGTCCTTCAGGCCGCTGGCTTTGGTGCAGCTGGCGAGTACGGCTTTGTCGTAGGTTGCCCAGGCGCCGGGGCTGGAGGCGTGGGCTTGGGTGGCAAGGGCGGTGAGGCAGAGCAGAATCAGGGGCGCAGCTTTCATGGTTCAGGCTTCCTTGGGCTGAGTGGCCAAGGCAGGAGTATGCCTGAAGGATTTGTGGTGGTTGTGCCGGCCTCTTCGCTGGCAAGCCAGCTCCTACAGGAATCGCGCCCTACACATGTTTTGTGATCGGCTCGGTCACACTGTAGGAGCTGGCTTGCCAGCGAAAGCGGCATCTCAGAGCGGAACCGGCTCCCGGCGGACTGCACGCATCCCGACGCTTTCATACAGCCGCCGCGCCCGAAGGTTGTCTTCCAGTACCTTCAGGTCCACGAAGCCTTCACGCCGCTGCTGGAACACCTTGAACGCCTGTAACAACAGCGCACGGCCCAACCCCCGGCCCTGAAACCGCGGATGCACCACCAGGTTCTTGATATAGGCACTGGTCCAGCATTGACACACACCCACCACACCTTCGGCATCCTGGGCAATGAGGCACAGGGCCGGGTCATATTCCGGATCGGTTTCGAACTGCCGTTGCCACATGTCCAGCGCGGCGACGCGCCCACCGCCGTCGAGATAACCGAGCTCCATCAGGCGGTGCACGGCGGCGCCCAGTTCGGGGCGGTATTCACTCAGTTGCAGGCCGACCGGCCAATCGGGGGGCGGCACGACGACAGAGAGGTCGCGTCGCATCAGCCAGCAGTAATCTTCGTTCAACACTCAATAACCCTGTTCGGCGACAGCCTTGGCCGCGGTGATCAGGCACTGGGTCAATTCTGGCGAAGAGAATTTGGTCAGCACCGCGTTCGCCCCCGCCAGCCGTGCTTTCTCAGCGTTCATCGCACTGTCCAGCGAGGTGTGCAGCAATACATAAAGATGCGCGAAATCCGGGGTTTCCCGCAGGGTGCGGGTGAAGGCGTAGCCATCCATCTCCGACATTTCGATGTCCGAGACGATCAGGTTGATCTGCTGCGCGGTGCCTTGCAGGTCCAGCAGGCAGTCGATGGCTTCCTTGGCGCTGCGGGCCGTATGGCATTGCAGGCCGAGGTTGCGCAGGGTGTGCACCGATTGCTGCAAGGCGACCTGGCTGTCATCGACCACCAGGATGCGCGCGTTGCCGAGCAGTTCGGCGTCTTCCATGCTCAGCTCGGTCGGCGCCATTTCGATTTGGGCCGGGGCGATGCCGTGGATGACTTTTTCGATGTCCAGCACCTGAACCAGGGTGCCATCGACCGACGTCACGCCAGTGATGTAGGCGCGCAAACCACCGGAACCGAAGGGCGGCGGGCGGATGTCGGTGGTCAGGCAATGGACGATCTTGCTCACGGCCTGCACGTGCAGGCCCTGCTTGGAACGGCTGATATCGGTGACGATCAGGCAGCCGCCGTTCGGGTCTTCCAGCGGGCGCTCGCCAATGGCTCGGCTGAGGTCGATCACCGACAGCGAGGCACCACGCAGGGTGGCGATGCCTTTGACGTGGGGGTGCGACTCCGGCAGCCGGGTCAGCGGCGGGCAGGGAATGATTTCACTGACCTTGAGCAGGTTGATCGCCATCAGCTTGCCGCTGCGCAGGGTAAAGAGCAGAAGCGAAAGCGAGTCTGCGCGGGCTTTGGTGGAGGACATAGGAACCTTCTCTGGAAAAAGGTGACAGGCAATCCCGGGATCGCCAAAAACTTCGATGCCGGGTTATCGACTTGTCGGGGGCAGGCTTTAGGGGAAAGCCTCTATTGGGTTTAACACCGGACTCTTGTGGCGAGGGAGCTTGCTCCCGTTGGAGTGCGAAGCGCTCCCGTAACCTTCCTTCAGTCACATCCGGGTTGCGGCTTGTACGGCTGCTGCGCAGCCGAGCGGGAGCAAGCTCCCTCGCCACAGGATGTTCACTTCATGCCGAGCCGCTTGGCCATCCGCCCCAGGTTCGCCCGATCCAGGCCCAGCTCACGGGCCGCGCTTGCCCAGTTGTGGTTGTGCCGTTCCAGGCAGGCACCGATCAATTGACGCTGATAACGCTCGGTGGCCTCGCGCAAATCGCCGGTCACCAGTTGCGTGACGCTGGCGGCAGGTTGCTCGGCGGCGGCTTCAACGCTGGCATTGGGCAAGTCCAGGTCGACGGCGCTCAGGCTGAGAATCTTTGGCCGCTCCTTGCAGTTGCCCAGGGCTTTCAGGGCGCTGCGGCCGATCAAGTGTTCGAGCTCGCGCACGTTGCCGGGCCAGTCGTAGGCCAATAGCGCGGCCTGGGCGTCGCTGTTCAGGCGCAGGCTGTTGAGGCCCATGCGCGAGCGGTTCTGCTCCAGGAAGTACCCGCTGAGCAGCAGCACATCGCGCCCGCGATCGCGCAGGGCCGGTACCAGCAGCGGATAAACGCTCAGGCGATGGTAGAAGTCGGCGCGGTAACGGCCGCTGCGCACTTCTTCGGCGAGGTCGCGGTTGGTCGCCGCGATCAGGCGCACGTCGACCTGATGCTCCTTGTCCGAACCCAGTCGCTGCAGTTGACCGCTCTGCAACACGCGCAGCAACTTGGCCTGCACGGTCAGCGACAACTCACCGACTTCATCGAGAAACAGCGTGCCGCCGTTGGCCAGTTCGAACTTGCCACGGCGGTCGTTCATCGCTCCGGTGAAGGCGCCGCGGACATGACCGAACAACTCGCTTTCCACCAATGTGTCGGGCAACGCGGCACAGTTGAGGCTGATGATCGGTTTGTCGGCGCGGGGCGAGGCGGCATGGATGGCCTGGGCCACCAGCTCCTTGCCGACCCCGGTTTCGCCAGTGATCAACACGGTCAAATCGCTGCCGCCCACCAGACTGATTTCTTCGACCAGACGCTTGTGGGCCTTGCTCTGGCCGATCATCTCGCGAGTCTGCTGGCCGCTGGCCTGGCGGTAGACCTCGGCGCGCTGATGCTCGTCTTCGACCCGATTGTTCAACCGCTCGATGCGCTCGGCGGCGTTGACCGTGGCGGCCGCGAGGCTGGCGAAGGCTTGCAGGGCATCCAGTTCGATCGGTTCGAAGCGCTCAGGGTCGAGGGCATCGAGGGTCAGCAGGCCCCACGGGCGCTCGTCGATGAATAACGGACAACCCATGCAGTCGTGGACTTCCAGATGATCATCCAGTCCATCGACCAGACCGTCATATGGATCGGGCAAGTCGCTGTCGGCAGCGAAGCGGGTCGGGCCTGGGCCGCTGAGCAGCGCTTGGAAACGCGGGTGTTCGCTGATCTTGAAGCGCCGACCGAGGGTATCGGTACTCAGGCCGTCGACGGCCAGCGGCACCAGCCATTCACCGTCGAGACGCAGCAGGGCGGCGGCGTCGCACGGGAGCAGGGCGCGCATGGCTTCCAGCAGGCGGCGATAACGCTCGCCCTCGGGCAGTTCGCGGGACAGGTCGGAGACCAGGGGCAGCAGGGCGGTGAGCAAGGATTTTGCAGTCATAGTGACTCCATGTAGTCGGTATGACTATAAGTCAGGTGGTGTCCAAATGACTATTAAGTTATTAACATATTGATTTATAACGATTAAATAGTTGGCATGGAAGCTGATAGTCATAGGGTAATCCGTTAGCAATCCAAGAAGACCAGGAGTCACCTTATGCTGAGCGTTCAAGACCGTGCCATCGTCAAATCCACCGTGCCGCTGCTCGAAAGCGGTGGTGAAGCGCTGATCACCCACTTCTACCGCATGATGCTCAGCGAATACCCGGAAGTCCGCCCACTGTTCAACCAGGCCCACCAGACCAGCGGTGATCAGCCGCGTGCCCTGGCCAACGGCGTATTGATGTATGCACGTCATATCGACCAACTCGACCAGTTGGGCGACCTGGTGGCCAAGATCATCAACAAGCACGTGGCCCTGCAGATCCTGCCGGAGCACTATCCGATTGTCGGTTCCTGCCTGCTGCGGGCCATCGCTGAAGTGCTGGGCGAAGAGATCGCCACACCGCAAGTGATTGCGGCCTGGGGCGCGGCTTACGGCCAACTGGCGGACATCCTGATCGGTGCCGAAGCCAGCATCTATGACCAGAAGGAACAGGCACCGGGCGGCTGGCGCGGTGCGCGGGAGTTCATCGTGGCGGGCAAGGTCGAGGAGAGCGCCGAGATCACCTCGTTCTACTTCGAGCCGGCGGACAAAGGCCCGATCCTGGTGGCGGAACCCGGCCAGTACATCGGCATGAAACTGATCCTCGACGGTGAAGAGATCCGCCGTAACTACTCGCTGTCGGCGCTGGCGAACAATGGCCAGTACCGCATCAGCGTCAAACGCGAGGACGGTGGCCGCGCTTCCAACTTCCTGCACGACCAGTTGCATGTCGGAGCCAGCATCCAGTTGTTCCCGCCATCGGGCGAGTTCACCCTGACCGCCAGCGACAAGCCGCTGGTGCTGATCAGCGGCGGCGTTGGCATCACCCCGACCCTGGCGATGCTCGAAGCGGCGCTGGAGACCCGGCGGCCGGTGCATTTCATCCACTGCGCGCGCAACGGCAGCGTCCATGCGTTCCGCGACTGGATCGACGGCCTGGCCGAGCGTCACCCGCAGCTCAAGCGCTTCTACTGCTACGCCGAGGATGACGGCGTGAGCCCGGCGGCGCACAAGGTCGGTCTGTTGAGCCAGCAGCAGTTGCATGCATGGCTGCCGGAGCAGCGTGACCTGGATGCCTACTTCCTGGGGCCGAAAGGTTTCATGGCGTCCGTCAAGCGCCACCTCAAGGCACTGGGCGTGCCGGAGAAGCAAAGCCGTTACGAGTTCTTCGGGCCGGCAGCAGCGCTGGAGTAAGCGTTTGTCGCGGTGAGCCAGGCTCACCGCGTCGCTTTCATCGCGGGCAAGCCGCGCTCCCACAGGGATTTGAGTCGTTCACATCAATCTGGATCGACACAAATCCCTGTGGGAGCGTGGCTTGCCCGCGATAGCTTCACCTCGGTCTTGATTTGAAAAAACACTAGAAAGTTAATCCCTCCTTAACCGCCTTATCGTCTATTCCCCCGAATCCCCCTGACATGCGCCAGGCTCTCAAAGGTCCTGGCCAGCGTGTAGACTGGCGGGCACTCGAAATCTTCAAGGGAAACGCGATGAGCGATGAATCCATGCGGTTAGGGCGTGAGCGGCGCTATCTGGTGTTGTTGGGCATCATTTGCCTGGCGTTGATCGGCGGTGCGCTGTACATGCAAATTGTCCTGGGCGAGGCGCCTTGCCCGCTGTGCATCCTGCAACGTTATGCGTTGCTGCTGATCGCGATCTTTGCCTTCATCGGCGCGACCATGCGCGGCCGTCGCAGCATCACGGTGTTCGAAACCCTGGTGGTGATCTGCGCGCTGGCCGGCGCAGGCGTTGCCGGGCATCACGTCTATACGCAGTTCTATCCGGCGGTCAGCTGCGGTATCGACGTGCTGCAACCGATTGTCGATGATTTGCCACTGGCAAAGATCTTCCCGCTGGGCTTCCAGGTCGATGGCT
Source organism: Pseudomonas sp. A-B-19 (assembly GCF_019947515.1). NCBI lineage: Bacteria > Pseudomonadati > Pseudomonadota > Gammaproteobacteria > Pseudomonadales > Pseudomonadaceae > Pseudomonas > Pseudomonas sp. A-B-19. The sequence continues at coordinate 64,396 of NZ_JAGYGN010000025.1, read as the reverse complement.
TCTGCTCTACGCCGTATCCGCCGATCCTCGGCCTGTCCCTGGCGCAGTGGGCGCTGGTCGCCTTTGTGCTGATCGTGGTGCTGGTGCCGCTGCTGACTTCGCGTAACCGCAAAGCGCTGCGCTGAGGTCATCTGTCGGCACGCCTTGTCGGACAAAAAAGCCCCGGTCCTTGAAGAGAGGATCGGGGCTTTTTTTGTCTTGCAGAGCGCATTCAGAGGCCGGGTGAAAAGTCCTTGATGTGCGACAGACAAGGGTGCGACACATGTGCGACATGTTGTCACAGAGTCGGTGTCGCAAGGCGTTCGAGGAAGCCGGATTGGTACATGGAAACGTAACGAAATTGGGCTGTTTTACAAGCTGCCGGCTTTTTCCATTCCAAACGCGAACAGGCAGTTTTAACAGGGTCTGACGAACGGCCGAAGCCCCCGTCATATCGGGCCTCGGGCAAGGTAAAGGGCAGTGAGGCGGGGCCCGATACTGTCTGAACTGTGGGTGGAAGACTTACTTATTGTGGTGTTTTTGTTGAGAATTAATTTCGATAAGATGCGCCACTTTTGCGAAAACGGTTAATGATTGTTGCTGGTTCGGATAAAAATTATTTCGGGATGAGACATGGTTTATAGGGCGTTACATATCTACAATCGCCCGCACTGAATCCCCGGCACTGCTCAAATCTTAACCAGACGTGAGCAGGAACAGGGTGTCGAGAGGTCTGGTGGCTTCATGCGATGCCCAGGTGTCGGAGCTCCCAACTACCCGCACCAAATGGAATTGGTCTGTAACAAGGCCTTTGACCACGAATTCGAATAAGAACTCACCGCAGGCCCGGGATTTGTCGTAAAGCGTCTGACGCGCGACGGGCAGGCCCTTATTCAATCCAAGAAAAATGCCAACCCTTGGCAGGGTGAAGTGTTGGCGATCAAAACCCAACTGCATTGCGCAAGCTGCTTTAGAGGTCGTGAGATGAGTAAAAACAGGTACCCCAGACTACTAGGCTTATTGCCGCTGATCGGCACGTTGTTGCTGTCAGGCTGCAACATGACCTTGCTCAATCCCAAGGGCCAGGTTGGTCTGGACGAGCGAAACCTGATCATCACCGCAACGCTGCTGATGCTGTTGGTCGTGGTGCCGGTCATCATCATGACCTTCCTGTTCGCCTGGAAATACCGCGCGTCCAACACCAACGCCACCTACACCCCGAAATGGAACCACTCCACCAAGATCGAGATCGCGGTGTGGGCTGTTCCAGTGCTGATCATCATTGCCCTGGGTTATGTCACCTACAAGTCGACCCACGCCCTTGACCCGTACAAGCCGCTGGAATCCGACGTGAAGCCTGTGACCATCGAAGTGGTCGCGCTGGACTGGAAGTGGCTGTTCATCTACCCGGAACAAGGCATCGCCACGGTCAACAAGATCGTGTTCCCGGCGCACACCCCGGTCAACTTCAAGATCACTTCCGACGCTGTGATGAACTCGTTCTTCATCCCTGCGCTGGGCGGCCAGATCTACGCGATGGCGGGCATGCAGACCAGGTTGCACCTGATCGCCAACGAGAACGCTGAAATGGACGGTATCTCCGCCAACTACAGCGGCGCTGGTTTCACCGGCATGAAATTCAAAGCGATCGCAACTTCCCAGGAAGATTTCGACGCCTGGGTAAGTGAAGTCAAAAAGGCACCTAAACAGCTTGAACAAGCTGAATACGCAGCCCTTGCCAAGCAGAGCCAGAACAACCCAGTCGAGCTCTACTCCTCGGTGACGCCGAACCTGTTCCAGACCATCGTCGACAAGTACGAAGGCATGAAACCGGGTCCTAAGGTCAAGCACGAGAAAGCAGAGAAAGAAGTGGCCCAAATGGAAGGGATGGACATGAGCTCGCATTCAGCTGCCGGGGCAGAGGAGTAAACGATGTTTGGTAAATTAAGTTGGGAAGCGATCCCGTTCCACGAGCCGATCGTCATGGTGACCATCTCCATGATCGCGCTCGGTGGTCTGGCGTTGTTCGCCGCAATCACCTACTTCAAGAAGTGGACCTACCTGTGGACCGAGTGGCTGACGTCGGTCGACCACAAGAAAATCGGCGTGATGTACATCGTCGTCGCCATGGTCATGCTGCTGCGCGGCTTTGCCGACGCCATCATGATGCGTACCCAGTTGGCCATGGCCACCGAGGGTTCGCCTGGCTACCTGCCACCTGAACACTATGACCAGATCTTCACCGCTCACGGTGTGATCATGATCATCTTCATGGCGATGCCATTCTTCACCGGCCTGATGAACCTTGCAGTGCCCCTGCAGATCGGCGCGCGTGACGTTGCCTACCCGTTCCTGAACTCCCTGAGCTTCTGGCTGCTGGTTTCCGGCGTAGTGCTGATCAACCTGTCCCTGGGCGTCGGCGAGTTCGCCAAGACCGGCTGGGTTGCCTATCCGCCGCTGTCGGGCCTGCAATACAGCCCTGGCGTGGGGATGGATTACTACATCTGGGCGCTACAGCTATCGGGCCTGGGGACAACGCTGACGGGGGTCAACTTCCTGGCCACCGTGCTGAAAATGCGTACCCCTGGCATGAAGATGATGGACATGCCGATCTTCACCTGGACCTGCACCTGGGCCAACGTCCTGATCGTGGCTTCGTTCCCGATCCTGACCGCTACCCTGGCACTGCTGACGCTTGACCGTTACATGGATTTCCACATTTTCACCAATGAACTTGGTGGTAATCCAATGATGTACGTGAACCTGTTCTGGGCATGGGGTCACCCTGAGGTGTACATCCTGATCCTGCCAGCGTTCGGTATCTTCTCCGAAGTCATCTCGACCTTCACCGGCAAGAAACTGTTCGGCCACCACTCGATGGTCTACGCATCGGGCGCGATCTCGATCCTGGGCTTCATGGTTTGGCTGCACCACTTCTTCACCATGGGTTCGGGTGCCAGCGTCAACGCCTTCTTCGGTCTGGCGACGATGCTGATCTCCGTCCCGACGGGTGTGAAGCTGTTCAACTGGCTGTTCACCATCTACCAGGGCCGTCTGCGCTTCACCAGCCAGGTGATGTGGACCCTGGGCTTCATGGTGACCTTCGCCATCGGCGGCATGACCGGCGTACTGCTGGCCATCCCGGGTGCCGACTTCGTTCTGCACAACAGTCTGTTCGTGATCGCGCACTTCCATAACGTGATCATCGGCGGTGCGGTATTCGGCTACATCGCAGGCTTTGGTTTCTACTTCCCTAAAGCGTTCGGCTTCAAGCTGCACGAAGGTTGGGGCAAGGCCGCGTTCTGGTTCTGGATCACCGGCTTCTTCGTCGCGTTCATGCCGCTCTATGTACTGGGCTTCATGGGCATGACCCGTCGTCTGAACGCCACCACCAACCCTGAGTGGGTGCCGTACCTGTACGTCGCCATGTTCGGTGCGGTGATGATCGCCGTGGGTATCGCTTGCCAGCTGATCCAGCTGTACGTCAGCGTGCGTGACCGCAACAAGCCGGAAAACATGTGCGAACACGGCGACCCGTGGAATGCACACACCCTGGAATGGTCGACCTCGTCGCCACCTCCGTTCTACAACTTCGCCGTGCTGCCGAAAGCCGACGTTGTCGACCCGTTCACCGAAGCCAAGGAAAACGGCACCGCGTACAAGGCCCCGGCCAGGTACGAGCCGATCCACATGCCAAACAACACCGCCACCGGTGTGGTCATGGGCGCACTGTTGACCGTGTTCGGTTTCGCGATGATCTGGCACATCTGGTGGCTGGCGATCGCTGGCCTGGCCGGCACCGTGATCTACTTCGTGATCCACGCGGCCCGTGATGATCAAGGCTATATGGTGCCGGTCGACGTGATCGAGCGCATCGAAGCCGAGCAGCACAAGCGTCTGGTAGCGGCCGGGAAAGTTCCAGCCACCGCCACCCGTGTTGAAACCTCGTTGGAACAGGCTTAAACCATGTCGAACTTAGTGACCAATGCTGGACACACCCATGTCGATGGACATGGGCATGATGACCATCACCACGACTCGGGCGAGATGACCGTATACGGTTTCTGGCTCTACCTGATGACCGACTGCATTCTGTTTGCGTCGATCTTCGCGGCGTACGCGGTACTGGTTAACAACGTAGCGGGTGGCCCGTCGGGCCACGACATCTTCGAGCTGCCATACGTACTGGGCGAAACCGCTCTGCTGCTGTTCAGTTCGATCACCTACGGCTTCGCCATGCTGGCGTTCTTCCGTGGCAACAAGAAGCAGGTCCTGGGCTGGCTGGCCCTGACCTTCATGTTCGGTGCCGGCTTCATCGGCATGGAGATCAACGAGTTCCACATGCTGATCTCCGAAGGCTACGGCCCTAGCCGCAGCGGCTTCCTGTCCGGGTTCTTCACCCTGGTCGGCACCCACGGTCTGCACGTGACCAGCGGTCTGATCTGGATGGCGATCATGATGTATCAGGTGCAGAAAAACGGCCTGACGGCGACCAACAAGACCCGTCTGAGCTGCCTGAGCCTGTTCTGGCACTTCCTGGACGTCGTGTGGATCTGCGTATTCACCGTTGTTTATCTGATGGGGACTATGTAAATGGCTAACGCAGCTCATTCCCAAAATGGCCATGACAGCCACGACGCCGGTCACGGCAGCGTCAAGTCCTACGGCATCGGTTTCATCCTGTCGGTGATCCTGACCCTGATTCCGTTCGGCCTGGTGATGTACCCGACGCTGCCGAAGTCGATCACCCTGATGATCGTCGTCGCGTTCGCAGTCATCCAGGTGCTGGTGCACCTGGTGTACTTCCTGCACCTGGACCGTTCGGCCGCGCAGCGTAACAACGTGATTGCGTTTGTCTTCGCCGCGATCGTGATCGTCCTGCTGGTTGGCCTGTCGTTGTGGATCATGTTCAGCATCCACACGTTCATGATGGCGAAGTGAGGTAAGTCCGCATGTCCCTCAAGCACTTTATCCAAATCACCAAACCGGGGATCATTTTCGGTAACGTGCTTTCTGTGGCAGGCGGATTTTTCCTGGCCTCCAAAGGGCATGTCGATCTGGCCATCTTCCTGGCCGCCATGATCGGCACGTCCCTGGTGGTTGCCTCCGGTTGCGTGTTCAACAACTGCATCGACCGCGACATCGACCTGAAGATGGAACGCACCAAGAACCGGGTGCTGGTCCAGGGCCTGATCTCCCTGAAACTGGCTCTGGCTTATGCGACCGTCCTGGGTGTCGCCGGCGTTGCGCTGTTGTACAAGGTGGCCAACCCGTTGGCCGCGTTGTTCGCGGTCATCGGCTTCGTGATCTATGTCGGCTTCTACAGCCTGTACCTCAAGCGCAAGTCGGTTCACGGCACGCTGGTGGGCAGTCTGTCGGGCGCCATGCCGCCGGTGATTGGCTACGTCGCCGTCAGCAACACCTTCGACATGGCCGCACTGACCCTGCTGGTGATGTTCAGCCTGTGGCAGATGCCGCATTCCTACGCCATCGCGATCTTCCGCTTCAACGATTACCTGGCCGCATCGATTCCGGTGTTGCCAGTGAAGCGTGGCATCCAGGTGGCCAAGAAGCACATCCTGATCTACATCCTGGCCTTCCTCGTGGCGACCTTGATGCTGACCTTCAGCGGCTACGCCGGCATGAGCTACCTCGCCGTTGCCGCGGCCATGGGCATGTACTGGCTGTACATGGCCTGGACCGGCTACAAGGCAGTGGATGACACGGTCTGGGCACGCAAGCTGTTCGTGTTCTCGATCTTCACCATTACCGCGTTAAGCGTGATGATGTCCCTGGACTTCAAAGTGCCGAGCGAGTTGCTGCTGACGTACGCGCCTTAAGCGTCGGATGCTGTAGAGAAAAGCCCCGCCTTCGAGAGAAGAGCGGGGCTTTTGTTTGGGCGTATTCTGCTGGACCGTGTTGCCGCCATCGCGAGCAAGCTCGCTTACGATAGGGCGACCTAACCGGCAAAAATGCCTACGGATTTGCCTGAACTTTCCCACGAGTTTTTCAGGTTGAGGGTCGGAAGTTGCCTATCTAGCCTCGGGATGCCGTTATTACAAGCATCCCAGAGGATCTACGATGGAACTGCCAGAGGTAATCCCCCCGCGTGTTAATACGAGTACAGCGTTGGGGCAGGCTTTGATTTCAATGTTCAAATCTGTCGAAGCGGAACTGGAGCTTGAGAACGCAGGACCCGGGGCGGTCAAAATTATCCTGTTCGGTGGCTGCGCGGTTCACCTTTATACCCATCATCGGGTTTCCACCGACGTCGATGCAGAAATTTACGAGGCTAATGTTCCCGAAGGTCTTCACTTACAAACAATGCTCGCAGAGATACCCGAACAGTTTGTTGATGAGCGATCCGGTCGTTTGATGGAGCTGAACTACGACCTGCAATACAACACCAGTTTTGGCCCAATTCATGAGGACTATTGGGAACGGAGCCTTCCCTTTACAGAGTTCCCGGTTGAGTCCCCGCTGCACGTTCATATCGCGGCACCTGTCGACATTGCCATTTCCAAGCTCGGCAGAGCGACCGATCAGGACATTGGTGATATCAAGGCACTTCTCAGGGCTGGTTTCATCCTGACTACCGAGTTTCGTCGACTGGCATTGCAGGCGATTGATGTATATGTTGGCAACAAGGAGTCACCAATCTCCGTCCTCACGAATATTTTGCATGATTATCTGGAGAGCACAGATGACGAAGCCCCATAGCGGCCACGTCCTCTCATCCGCCTTGGACACGCTGGTAAAAAGACCTTTGAATCAAGCAGATGACGCTGCCTTGGTGAGCGCCGCCAAAGCTGTCTGGTACTCGGATTCAAATCTTGAAAGCGAGATAAGCGTTTTTTTGAATCGTCATTCTGACGAAGTTGAGGTTCGGCGTGCTGGCTATCTGCTCGAGCGATTCACTCGATTTACTTGCTTATCCGATCTCCGGGTGTCGGAAACTCTCAATGTCCTCGAGCTTTTTGTTCATTCGACTTGCGTGCAAGCCGTGACGCTACAAGCTGTCACGCCATTGCGTCGACGCCGTGATGAACTCGCTGTCTCTTGGGGGTTAAGTGAGGGCCTCGGCCTGAAAGCCCAAGCCCTCATGCCTTTCCAGACCCGGCATTACGAAGCTGAACAACGTGCCATGTTTTCCTGAACGCTGGTTGCAGCGAAGAGGTCGCATCGTATGGTCCAAACGCTGTAACGGCCTGCATCGTAAAAGCCCCGCATTCAAAAGAATCGCGGGGCTTTTTCATTTACGCGCGGTTGTTACAGGGTGCGTCGAGCACTTTTACCACGTCATCGATGATGGCCTTGCTCATGTCCTGCAAAAAATGCGAGGCCCAGGCGTGTCGGTCGGCGTCGCGGACCATGGCGGCGTCTGAGGCAAGCAGTTTGGCGAGGTGGAGCAGATCGGAGGCGTGGGAGAGGGCCTGAATGATCGGGACTCCACGGTTGATGCGGAACAGTGGTTCGTTAGCGTGGTAGGAGAAGGGGGTGAGGCCGATGGTTTCGAGGTTTTGGGGATTGGTCATTGAACAACTCCTATATTTCAGTGGAGCTGCCGCATTCGTTCTCAGGCGAATGGGTGGCAGCTATGCGCAGGCTGAGAACCGGGAAATATAGAAACCGGCAGACCCGAAGGTCTCCCACGCACAGCCGCCATTGCACGAAGTCAGATCAAAAAGTCTGTAATCGTGTTTCGACATTGAGGCGCCGATATATTACCCGGGTTCTCAGGCCCGGTCGCTGAATTGGCAGCGACGGGCCGAAGTTAGCGTGTGGCTATCGGAATGCACAATCGTGGCCTTGTGCTGGCCGGGATGTGTTTGGACACCGCGATCCCCTGTGGGAGCGAGCTTGCTCGCGATAGCGGAGTGTCAGGCGACATTGATGCTGGATGTAACGACCCCATCGCGAGCAAGCTCGCTCCCACAGGGGATAGGCGGTGGTCGGTTATTTGTATGGCATGTCCAGCAACCGCAAAAACCGCTCCCGCACCTGCACATGATCACTGTGCGCCACGTTGAACCTGAGAAACTGATTGGCATCCGCCGCTTTGCTGAGCAAGGTTCCCGGTGCCAGTACCAGGTCGATTTCCAGACCCTTTCTGGCCAGGCACTCGGCTTTGAACCCCTCTGGCAATCGCGTCCAGATGTACAACCCTTCCCCCGGCAACGACGACACCGAACACCCGGCCTCGCTCAGCCACGCGGCCACCCGGCTGTTCGACTCGTAGAGCCGGTCCACCGTGCGGCGCATGTGTTTGGCGTAGCTGCCGTCGCTGAGCATGGTGCAGATAATCTGCTCGGCCATTTCCGAGGTCATGCCGCCGCAGGCCATTTTCAGCGTCACCATCCGCGCCGCCAGTAGCGGTGACAGCACCGCGAAGCTGACACGGCTGTTGGCGGTCAGGGTCTTGGAGAACCCGGAGATGTAAGAGACATTGTCCAGCCCGCTCGCGGCCAGGCGCGGCGTTCGGCGTTGCTGCATGTCGCAGTACAAATCGTCTTCGAGAATGTGGAAATTGTAGCGATGGCTCAGCTCCACCAAGCGGTAAACCTGCGCCGAGGTGAACGAGTGCCCGGTCGGGTTGTGCAGGGCATTGTTGGTCATGTAGAGCACGGGACGATGGGCGATCAGCAATTGCTCGAAAGCGTCCAGGTCCATGCCGTCGCAGTCGCGGCGGATGGTGATGACCTTGGCGCCATGCCAGGCCAGATTGGTGTGCATCGTGAAGTAACACGGGTCGTCGAGCAGCACCGTGTCGCCGGGTTTGACCAGCAGGCGCATCAGCATGTCGATGGCTTGTACGGTGTTGGCGGTGGTGATGATCTGTTCCACCGGCGCCTCGATGCCCAAGGTCGACATCTTGACCCGCAAGGCCTGGCGCAATGGCAGGTAACCGCTGGCGTTGCCGTATTCACCCATGCGTAAGGTTGTCGCGCGAAGAGTGCCGCGCACGGCTTTGAGCAATTCTTCGGCAGGCAGCCACGAGGACGGTAAAAAACCCGCCCCCGGTCGCAGCGCACCATTGTCCAGCAGCACGGCGCGGCGGACCACGCTGAGGGTGTCTTGCGGGAGCAGGTCCGGCCCGGCGTTGGCCGGCAGTGTGCTGCTGGAGCGGTGCACGTAGTGCCCGGAACCCTGGCGTGAAACCACCAGGCCCTTGGCCCGCAAGCGGTCCAGGGCGTCGACCACCGTGGACTTGCCCACGTGCATCAAGTCGGAGAGTTCGCGAATCGGCGGCAGCCTGGAGCCGTGGGGCAGGCCGCCCTGACTGATCGCCACCGTTAATTGATCGACGATCTGCTGGACCAGCGGCACACCCGGCTGGAACTCGATAGCGGCGATCACTGCTCGCTGAGCCTGCATTTTACTGGTCTCTCCGGCAGTAAAGTTCGTTTGATTCTATACGAACTTGCTCTGACCAAGACAGGCATCTCTTTTTACTATCGCTTTGGAAAGTTTTCGGATTGTCGACCTGTTGCCGGTCGTTCAGTCGCCAAGGTTCATGAGGTGCTGCATGAGTTTAGAAACGACCGCCGTCGTGGCGAAACCGGTGATCAACCTGCGGTTGTTCACCATCCGAATCATCACGGCCGTGGCGTTGTTCGCGGTGTTGGGCAAGGCCAATGTCTGGCTCGATACCGCCACCAACAGCATTCTGGCCCTGGGGTATCGGGCCTTGTTGTTACTGCTGCCGCTGACGTTGCTGGTACTCGGTCGCCGCTCCTTGAGTGTCACACTGCTGTGTGCCGCCATGGGCCTGGTGCTGCTGGCGGTCACCCGCAACCAGGGCATCGTCATGTTTGCCGCGGCGCTGTTTGCCTACGGCATTGCGATTGCCGGTTACCTGATCAAGAGCGAAGCGGCGCAGACCAAGGAAGGCGCGGCCTATAACCGCGTGGCCATGAACATGGGCAGCCTGTTGGCTGGCCTGATCCTGCTGTCGCCGCTATTGACCCCAACCATGTTTTTTCTCGGCGCCGCCAGTTTTGTCCTGCTGTGCCTGCCCATCGCCATGGGGGCGACCTTCACCACCGAAGCCGCGGTGGCACGCCCTGCCAGTCAGGAAGGCAACGGTTGGCGCAACAAACTGCCGTGGGTAATCGCCGGCGTCATCATGGGCATCAAGCTGTTTGGGGTGTTCTCGATCCTGCCGCAAGCGATCCTGCTCAAGACCGGCGAGCTGCCGGCCTGGTACGGCCTGATGCTGATCCTCAACAGCGCCGTGGTGGTATTCGCGCAAGTGCCGGTGATGAAACTGATCGAGAGCACCGGGCGCTTCAAGGTGTTGACGGTCATCGGGATCATCGTCGGCGGTTTTGCGGTGCTGTCTTCACCGGCTGCGTTCCACGTCGAAACCCTGGTCGGCGCACTGATCTGGGTGGCGCTGCTGTCCATTGCCGAGTGCGCGTTCAGTCACCTCGATTACTTCTCGGTCAAGCAGAACAACATGTTCGTCAAGGAAGTGTCCTTGGGCGTCGGCGCCGGATTGACCGTGTTGATCATGCGGGTCATGCCGCCTCCCTACAACGCGCTGGTGCTGGCAGCCATTGGCGCTGGCGGGATTCTGGTCTGGTACTGGCTCAACCGTAAGTCAATCGCGTCGCTGCATGACTGAGTCATCGCCGTTTCGGTTTTCACTTTGCAAGTCGGGGGGTTTATGAGTACGACTTCGTGCGTAGTAGTGGTGGGGTACAACGGCAGTCGGGTTCACGATATCCAGAAGCTGCGCGATCTGTGCAGGTCGCTGTACAACGCCAGGCTGATCCTGCTGGTCGAGCAGATTCAGCCTCAGGACGATCAGGTCGCTGATCACGTTTGTAGTACATCACTGGCCGAGAAAGACGTTCCGGCCTCTCTCGAACTGGTGCTCGGTTGCCTGAATGCCGATTGCTGGAAACTGATCGGCGTGCTGCCGTTTTCGGATCGCGGCGTGCTGCTCGGTGCGGCGCTGGCCAGCCATTTCGGCCTGCCCGGCATTACCCCGGCCGAGGCGCGAGCGGGGTTGGACAAACAGATTTTCCGCCAACTCGAAGCGACTGCCACTGCGGCACCCGAGGATTACCGGCCGATCGTTTCCACCCGGATCGAGAGCCTGCCGGAACTGCGTCAGCGCGTGATCGAACTGGGTGGCAAGGCGTTCATCAAGCCTGCCTGCGAAGGTGCCAGCCGCGGCTGCCGGGTCATTCGGCACCCGTCCGAATGCGACGAGGCATGGCAGGCCCTCAAACCCTATCGCGAGGGCGGCATCGTGCTTGAAGAGCTGATCCAGAACGCCCGCGAATACAGCTGGGACTATGTGGCGGGAAGTACCTGGATCACCGAAAAAACCACCACCGATGGCGCCTACCGCGCCGAGATCCAGCAAGTGGTGCCCGCGCCCTTGGCGGCGGACGCACAGGCGCGGCTGATGGCCGCCGGCCGACACATGGCGGGGCTGGTATCGCAGGACAACGGAGCCTGGCACAACGAAGTTTTCCACAGGGCCAATCACCGCACTTCGGCCGTGGAAACCAACATGCGCCCCGGTGGCATGCACATCTGGGACCTGGCCCGTAAGGCGTTCATCGACTTCGACCCGTGGGAGCGCTGGGTCCGCTGGGCCGTGGAGGGCTACATCGCCAACCATGATCCAGTACCACGCGGTTACTGCGGCATACGCCTGTTGCGAGCGAACACCGGCGGCATCCTGCGGGACGTACCGGACATCCAGGCCCTGGCCCGGTCGCTGGACATCGAACTGGTGGAAGCGGTGCTGACCAAGCGCATTGGTGATTCGGTCAGCGCACTGGTGAAAGACAACTTCTCGTTCATCGGCCACATCGTGTTGTTCAACGAGCAGTACGAACGCCTCAGCCTGGACCTGACGCGTCTGGCCGAGGCCATTGAATCAGGGGTCGGGATCACCAGCCTGCCAGCACCGGCGAGGGCTGTGGGCTGAGTCGAGGACCAAGCAGCAGCGATCGATGTTTTTTGCAGTATTGATCAAGAGGGTTACGTAAATGATTGCACACATGACCTGTGATGAGCGCTTCATCGCTCTGGCACGGGAACTCAACTACGACATCTACGGCGAGAATACCGCTGGCGGACATTACGCGCCGCTGATACGTCATCACGATGAACTGTATATCAGCGGTCTGGTGCCGCGCATGAACGGCAAAATCCACTATCCGGGGCGGGTCGGACTGGACCTCGACATGGCGGATGCGCAAGCGGCCGCCAGCATCAGCGCGATGCGCGGATTGGCGTTGATCGTTGATGCCATTGGTTCGCTGGACAAGATCAAATCGTTGATTCGGGTCACGGTGTATGTGAGATCCACGGAAGATTTTGTCGACCTCAGTGAAGTCGCCAATGGCGCATCGGATGTTTTCAGTCACGTACTGGGCGATGCCGGGAAACATACACGCACTACAGTCGGTGTTTATCAGTTACCGAAAAATGCGGCGATTGAAGTTGATATGATCGTGGCGTTGCGGCCGTCGGTGTTATAAATAAAGTTGTCCGGCTTTACACTGTTGAAGGGTTCGCCTAAGGTCGGGTAACTCCATTCGGCAGAATAAGTTGGAAACAGAAGATGAATAACGTTCAAGGTGCGTTTTTTTCATATAAGGATTTTCGCCAGAGTCTGGATCGGCAGCCGACCAAACCTCGCGTGTGGAAAGGTGCCGAACTTAGCGATATGCGCCAGACTCTTGAGGCCAGCGACGTCGATATTATTGCGCTGGCCCACGATAATACGCTCGACGGTTGCCAACTGACGCCCGGCATGGCGGTGTCCATGCAATGGTTGGTGCCGGGTTCAACACTCGAAGGTCATGCCCATGCCTGGTGGCATCTGTTCGTTATCCAGTCCGGCAGCGGCACCTTGTCACTGGGCGATGCAGACGAGGTAAACGTCGGCCCCGGGGATGTATTGCTGGTACCGGCCTGGACCCGTCACGGCTTCGTCAACACCAGCGCCACCGAGCCGCTGGCAATGCTCAACCTCAGTAACATGCCGCAGATGGCATTGCTATCCAACCATGCCGACAACGTTGGGCTGATCCCCCGCCCGCTGTAAATTCCTTTCTGCTGCACACCAGGGAGTCCGCATACGCTGACTCCCTTTTTTGGTTTTTGCGCACATGAAAAACGCCCTCTGGCGATTTAATGCTTCGAATTCTGTATCGATAGAAATAGATAATTTCTGTATCTATTCAGCGCTTAAGCAACTTACTACGATCACTTCACATGCAACGGATTAATGTGTTTAGTGCAAAGGAAGTGTTCTATGGGAAGTACGAAGTTAAAACTGTATCTGGGGGCGGACTATGTCAGTGCCTTTGCCATGTCGGCTTTTGTGGCTTTAAAGGAAAAGCAACTTTCCTTTGATCTGGTAACGCTGGATTTGAAGTCGCGTGAAAACTATCTGGACAGTTACCGCGATCTTTCGCTGACGTGCAAAATTCCTGTGCTAGTTCACGAAGGTTTTGCGCTGTCGGAATCTTCAGCCATTGCCGAGTATCTGGAAGAACTCGCTCCTGCTTCAAAAAGAATTTACCCGCAAGACATCAAGCAGCGTGCCCGTGCCCGTCAACTGCAGGCCTGGCTGCGCAGCGATCTGCTGGTGGTGCGCAAAGAGCGTCCGTTTGATCTGGTGTATTTCGGCAAGAAGGACACGCCGCTGTCCGACGAAGCCCGGGCTGCTACCGACCGTCTGTTCCATGTGGCCGGCCATTTGCTGGAAGAGGGCGCCGAGCATCTGTTCGGTGACTGGAGCATTGCCGACACCGACCTTGCAATCATGCTCAACCGCCTGGTTGCCAACGGTGATCCGGTGCCGGCACGGCTCGCGGCGTATGTGCGTCGCCAGTGGGATCGCGACAGCGTTCGGGCGTGGATGGACATAGAGCGCAAAGCGCCGGCCATCGCGTAAACGACCATAAGGAGCGCGGCCATGCAAGGACTGTCGGAGCACGAACGCTACAAACCCTATAACGCACGCACCATTCGCGACACGCCCTGGTGGGACAAGTTGACCCCGGCATTGCAGGAGGCCATGACCGTGGTGGCCCGGGTCATGCCGTTTCGCACCAACGAATACGTGCTGGGCACGCTGATCGACTGGAACAATATCCCGGACGATCCGGTTTTCCGCATGACTTTCCCCCACAAGGACATGCTGCTGCCTGAGGAATATGCCTCGCTCAAACAGCTGATCGAGCAGGATGACAGCGCGGCGATCAAGCGCCGGATCGAGGCGATCTGGCGGCGCATGAACCCGCATCCGGCCGGGCAGTTGACCCACAACGGTGTCACCCTCAATGGCAAAGTGCTGTCGGGTATCCAGCACAAATACCGCGAGACTGTGCTGTTTTTCCCCGGTGCCGGGCAGACTTGTCACGCGTACTGCACCTTCTGTTTCCGCTGGGCGCAGTTCATTGGCGAAGAAGAACTCAAGTTCAACGCCCGTGAATCCCGGGAGCTGGTCAATTACCTGAAAGTGCACACCGAAGTGACCGACGTGCTGATTACCGGCGGCGACCCGATGATCATGAACACCCGTTCGCTGGCCGGTTACATCGAGCCGCTGCTGCAATTGCCACACCTGAAGAACATCCGTATCGGCACCAAATCCGTGGCGTACTGGCCACAGCGTTTCGTCAGCGACAAGGATGCGCCCGAGCTGCTGGAGCTGTTCCAGCGCATCGTCGCGGCGGGGAAAAACCTGTCGATCATGGGCCATTACAACCACCCGGTGGAGATCTGTCAGGCCGTCGCCCGTCAGGCCATCGAACGCATCCGCTCAACGGGCGCGACGGTGCGCATGCAGGCGCCGGTGATCCGCCACATCAACGAAAACCCCGCCGATTGGGCCGCGCTGTGGACCGAAGGGGTGCGGCTCGGGGCAGTGCCTTATTACATGTTCGTCGAGCGTGACACCGGCCCCAGTCACTACTTCGCGATGCCGCTGGCCCGGGCCTTCGAGATCTTCCAGGCGGCGTACCGCACGGTGTCGGGGCTTGCGCGCACGGTGCGCGGGCCGTCCATGAGCACCTTCTACGGCAAGGTGTTGATCAACGGTATCGAGACCGTCGCCGGGGAAAAAGTCTTCGTCCTGCAGTTCCTCCAGGCACGCAATCCGCAATGGGTGTTGCGCACGTTCTACGCGCGCTTCGATCCGCAGGCGACCTGGTTCGACGACCTGCAGCCGGCCTTCGGCGAGCGTGCATTCTTCTTTCAGACCGAGCTCACCGCCGTACCGGAATTGATACCCGTGTTGCTGGAAACGGCGTAGGAAAAATCATGAACAATGGGGAGATATGGATATGAGCAGTATCCCGTTTGATCAACGCGAGGGCGTTATCTGGCTCGACGGCGAGTTCGTCGAGTGGTCCCGGGCGCAGTTGCATGTGCTGACCCATGGCCTGCATTACGCGAGCACCGTGTATGAAGGCGAGCGGGTCTACAACGGCAGGATCTTCAAGCTGCGCGAACACAGCGAGCGCTTGTATCGCTCGGCGCAACTGATGGACTTTGCCATCCCCTATGCACTGGCTGAACTGGAAGCGGCCAGCCATGAACTGCTGCAACGCAACCAGGTGGTCGACGGCTATCTGCGCCCGGTGGCCTGGCGCGGCAGCGAGATGATTTCCACCTCGGCGCGTTTCAACCGTGTGCACGTGGCGATCGCGTGCTGGCAGTGGCCGAGCTATTTCGACCCGGCGGCGCGCATGTCCGGCATCCGCTTGAAAACCGCGAGCTGGCGTCGCCCGCCACCGAGCAGCAGCCCGTTCGAAGCCAAAGCCTCCGGGCATTACCAGATCGCCACACTGAGCAAGCACGACGCCGAGAACACGGGCTACCACGATGCGCTGATGCTCGACTGGCGCGGCTACATTGCCGAAGCCACCAGCGCCAATGTGTTTTTCGTCAAAGGCCGGACTTTGCACACGCCGACCCCGGACTGCTTTCTCAATGGCATTACCCGGCAGACCGTCATTGAGTTGGCCAAAGCGCTGGACTACCAGGTCGTCGAACGCACGATTTTGCCTACGGAGCTTGGCGACTTCGACGAGTGTTTTCTCACCGGCACCGCTGCTGAAATCACCCCGGTGCAGAGCATCGACGCGCAGCACTATCGACCGGGTGACGCCTGCCGCGACTTCATCGCTGCGTACACCTCCACCGTCAACGCCGGATAACCCGCCAGGAATCTCACCATGTCAGACCAAGGGATTGTTGCGTCTCAAACTTGCATTTCGCTCGGCCATCGTCACGAAGAACTGTCGACTTTGGGCTGGACTGTGCTGACCCCCGACGAATTTGCCGATGATGTCGTAGGCACCTTGTACGAATTCGGCCCGATCATTCCGCAGTTCAACGGCCAGACGGCTTTTGCCATTACCCGCAAGCCGGGTTACGAAGATTTGCCGTATTCCCAGAGCATGAACGGCATCGGCCCGCACACTGAAGCGCCGGTGTACGGGCCGCCGCCGCGCTACCTGGCATTGCATTGCCATAAACAGGCCACGTGCGGTGGCGGGCACACCGGATTGGTGGACGGCTATAAGTTTCTCAAGTCTCTGGAGCGTAGTGAACCGGAGCTGCGTGAGTGGCTGGACGACACGCCGGTAGAATTTGTCGCCACCGCCAAACCCGGCGAACCGGGACAACAGCGGGTCGAGGAATACATCCTCACGCCTACAGAGGACGGGGATATTTTCCGCTTCAGCTACAACCAGTTTCACTACGGTGACGTGAACCCGTCCAAGCAAGCCCTGCAGCAATCCCTGGTTGCCAATAACACCTCGCCACTGGCCAGGTTTGCCGTGCTCGGCGAAGCGTACTTCGTCGAGCACAACGTTCCGGTGCTGATTCCCGACGGTTGCCTGCTGATTTGGGATAACTGGCGAATGATCCACGCCCGCAGTCGTTACACTGACCCGGCGCGCCACCTGACCCGCTATTGGCTGGCCTGATTTCTCCGTCGACCTTCAATTTTTTGGCGTACCCCTTGGCGGGTACGCGTCTTACAGGTATCGCGTCATGCAAACAGCAATCGAGATCGCCCAGGTCGATCATCAACTGATCGTGCGGCTCAACCAGGCCTGGACCAAGCGCGCCACGGTGTGTTCGCCGGACCGGGGCCGGGTCGAAGAAGTGTTCGACCCGGCGCGCCCGGATTACCCGGAGTGCATGGTGCCGTTCTTCCATCATCCGAAGTTCCAGGCCTTGAGCGACGAACTCAAGAGCCGCGTGGTGACCTGGGGCTGGATCGGCTACAACCTGCGCACCGTCACCGCCGAGGAGCATGTGGTCAACCCCGCACTCAGCGTCATCGCCAATCAGTACCTGGGCAAGGATGACTGGCATTTTCGCGAGGCCATGCAACAGACCCTGATCGACGAGCACTACCACACGCTGATGCACCTGCGCGCCATCGAACGGACGAAACTCGACCGGGCGCTGGATCAGGATCTGGACTTGCCGCCCTCCGTCACTTACCTGCGCCTGAAAGCCCAGCGTGAAGCACTGCCCGAGCAATGGCAGCGGGATCTGGCGGCGATCACTTTTGCGGTGGTGGCCGAAATCAGCGTCAACGCCTATCTGGATCTGCTGGCGGACGACCAGAGCATCCAGCCGCAAAACCGCAGGGTGGCCGAGCTGCACAACCGTGACGAGTATGCCCATAGCAAGGTGCTGGCCGAAGTGGCCAAGGTCATGTACGCGAACATGCAGCCTATCCAGCGGGAATTTTTCGCACGTAACCTGTCGGTGGCGCTGAGTGCTTTTATCGCTCAGGACTACTCCATGTGGGAGGCGATTCTGACGCAGCTTGGGGTCGAGGAGGCAGCGCTGATCATTACTGACACCCGCGAGAGCAACAAGAACGCGACCATCATGCGTGACTACAGTGGCCTGCATAAGTTGGCTCAAGACCTGGGTATCAGCGAGCAGATCGATTTCGACTTCCGTCCGACCCTCAAAACCACTGCAGCGGCCTGAATCCGGAGGTGTGTATGTCTGTTCCCGTGTACGAAGTGTTCGCTATCCGTGTCGGCGCCAACGCCCAACGCACTGCCAAAGAGAACTTTCTCTACGATGCCTGCTGCGGTGATCCGAATGCGCCGATGCCGCTGGATTATTACTTCTGGGTTATCCGCAACGAGCAGCAGGTGATCGTGGTCGACACCTGTTTTCAACCGGCCACGGCGCAGCGGCGCAATCGCCAGATGTATCGCCTGCCGGAAGAATCCCTGTGGCAACTGGACATCGACCCGGCGCAGGTCGAGCACCTGATCCTGACCCATTTGCACTGGGATCATGCCGGCAACCTCGGGCTGTTTCCGAAGGCGACCGTGCATTTGCAGGAAGCGGAGCTGCGTTTCTGCACCGGGCCGAAAATGGTCCATCGCACGGTGAACAAAACCTACGAGGTCGAGGATGTGATGTCGGCGCTGCCGCCGCTTTTTGAAGGGCGGATGCGTTTGCACAACGGTGTTGTCGAGGTAGTGCCCGGCGTGACGCTGCACCCGGTGGGCGGACATACGCCGGGCAGTCAGGTGGTGCGGGTGAATACAGAGCGCGGTTGGATCGTTCTGGCCTCGGATGCCGCGCACCTGTGGGTCAACATTCGTGAGCGCAGCCCGTTTCCGATTCTCGATGACCTGGCGCAAACCCTCGAAGCCTTCACCGAGATCGATCGCCTGGCCGACAGCGAAGACCATGTCATTCCTGGACACGACCCGCTGATCGCCGAGCGTTTCCCGCACTGGAATGACGACCCGCATATCATTTGCCTGCACCAGAATCCAATCTGAAGACCACCAATCTTGTAGGAGCTGGCTTGCCAGCGAAAGCGGCAGTAGCTCCAACATTGATGTGCCTGATATACCGCTTTCGCGGGCAAGCCCGCTCCTACAGAGGTTGTGTCAACCCTGATTTTTCAGGATCCGCCCCAGCGTCTGCAGCGCCTCATCAATCCGTGGCGAATACGGCGCCCCGCAGCCAATGCGCACGAAATGATCGAAACGCCTGGCATTGGAAAAGATATCCCCAGGCGAAATCTGGATGCCGACGTTCAACGCATCATGAAAAAGCGCGATGGAAGAATACCGGCGAGGCAGTTCAACCCATAACAACGTGCCGCCCTGGGGGTTGGTCACATGGGTGCCGAGGGGGAAGTAGCGAATAATCGCCTCGCTCATCTGTTGACGTTGTTGGGTCAGGGTTTTCCTCAACCGCCGCAGGTAACGTTCGTAGGACGGTGTACGCATGAATTCGCTGACCGCCAATTGCGATAACACCTCGCACCCCCGCGACTGCGCATGCTTGAGCATCTCCACGCGGTCATGCCATTTGCCGGCGCTGATCCAGCCCAGACGCATGCCCGGTGCCAGGGTTTTGTTCAGCGAGGCGCAATAGATCACGTTGTCGGTGCTATCCCAATGTTTGAGCGTGGACAGCGGCTGCTCGGTGTCCACCAGATCGCCGTAGGTGTCGTCCTCGATCAGCACCGTGTCGTGCTCGGCGCACAGTTTCACCAGCCGTGCCTTGTTGGCGTCGGGCATGATGCTGCCCAACGGGTTTTGCAGGTTGGGAATGACGATCAATGCCTTGATCCGTTCGGGGCCTTGCAGCAGCCGTTGCAGGGCCTGCAGATTGAGCCCGGTGTGGGCCGAGGCCGGGACTTCCAGCACCCGCAGGTTCAGGCTTTCGAGAATTTGCAGCAGACCGTAGAACGTCGGCGACTCCACGGCCACGGTGTCGCCGGGGCGGGTGACCGTGCGCAGGGCCAGGTTGATCGCTTCGGTGGCGCCGTTGGTGATCACGATCCGCTCGGGAGCCAGGTGGGTCCTGCTGGCCAGTGCCCGTCGGGCCAGGATGTTGCGCAATGCACTGTTGCCGCAGGTTGAGCCCGCGGTACCGATCAGGCCGGTGTTGTAGCGCAGCGACTTGATCATGTTGTCTTGCAAGGTCTTGAGCGGATACAGCTCGGGTGCGCAGTAGGCGCTGGCGAAGTTGACCTTGATCGTCGCGCGCTGACTGGCTTTGAGTACCGCGCAGACCTGTTCATGAATGCCAACAAACGCGCGGGTATCCAGCGCTGGCGCCAGGGCAATCGGGGCGGGCCTGGGCTGGGTGTCGGGCTGACGAATGTAGTTGCCGGAGCGCGGTCGGGCTTCCAGCACGCCGCAGTCTTCCAGTTCCCGGCAGACCTGCACGGCGGTCGACAGGCTGACGGCGTGTTTTTCCATCATCAGCCGGATCGAGGGCAGGCGTTCACCGGTTTTCAGGGTGCCGCTGCGGATGGCGTCCAGGTAGTGGTTGGCCAACTGGCGATATAAGGGGAGCGTGTTCATGATGACCTCGGCAGTTGCACCACTGAGGTCTGGGCTGGAAAGTGAGTTGACGCTCCCCGCAGGCGGACCCGTGGTGCTCATGGGTGAAGGGAAGTGGTGTTCTGCGTCGATACTGGAAGAGTAATCGCGGATTTGCCCGAATCACGGGCAATAAAAAGCCCCGCACTGATGGCGGGGCTTTAGGTGTTACATACTTAAAGGTATTGCGTGACGGATCTGTGGCGAGCGAGCTTGCTCGCGCTGGGCTGCGTAGCGGCCCTGAAAATCTGACAGTAATTGCCGATTTTTTGTGAGTGCTGCGCACTCAAGCGCGAGCAAGCTCGCTCGCCACAGGCAGTCCTCTCACCACAAATGTGGGAGGTCGCCTTACTGTGCGGCGATGGAGTAACCGTCGAACGCAGTCTGCTGCTGCAGGGCGGTGATGATGTTCTTGCGGTTGACCGCTTGCTCGGCGCCGTTGTTGTCCAGGAAGGTCTCGCTGTCCAGTTCCGCTTCTTCGCCTTCGCCCACGAAGGTGAAACCGAGGAACTCCAGGGCTTCGCGGTCGACGTTCAGGCGCGAACGCGGGGTACGCAACGGCAAGGTGACGCTGATGCCGTCCTTGCTGATGGTGAACACTTCGACTTCTTTCTTGGCCTTGGCGGCTTTACTCTTGCCGCCGCTCGGGTTGCTGATGGCCTGGTGGGTCTGGTTCAGCACTTTCAGGGCCAGGCCGTAGACGATCTCCTGGAACGCCGGGTCATCCTTGAAGCTGGACAGGATGCGGCTGATCGGGAATTTGCTGCTCAGGTCCTCGAGGGCGGCGATGTCGGCGGCCTCGGCGTCCTTGAGTTGCTTGAGCTGGCCCATCAGTTCGTAGGCTTTGTCATCGTCGAAGCTGTCGTGGGCTTGGCGGATCGCGGCACGCAGTTCGCGGATCTGGTCGCTTTCGCGGGTGGACTGGAAAGCGTCCAGCACCATCTCGCTGATGGTTTTTGCCTGTGGCACGTGCTGTGAAAGATTGATGGAGTTTTCGTATTCCGCTTTGGACGACAGGGTGACTACGGATTCAGCGGTGTTGGAATCGGACATTGAAATTTCACTACTTCTTTGAACTTGAATAGGGGCGAGAAAGCCCGGGGGCTTTTTCAGGTCGCCTAATCTATTGGACCGGGGCGGCGTTGTCACGGATCAACGGGCGGCTGGTCATGTTTTTGCTCCCACAGTGTTTTTGGTTGTTCACAGATCTTGCGTACACCCACTTACCCTGTGGGAGCGAGCTTGCTCGCGATGCAGGCGCCTCGGTCCGTCAGGCCTGCCGCGGCGTGTTCAGGTTCATCGACCGAGCCGCCAGCGCATTCGCCGTGTCCTCATCGATCGGCAACGAAAACCGGAACGTCGCCCCGCGCCCAGGCACATCGATCAACTGAATCTCGCGCCCGTGCAATTGCAGGATGCGATGCACGATCCGCAGCCCCAGCCCGCCATCACGCCGTGCGCCGCCGATATTGAACGGCCGCAGGAACAACCCTTCGCGCAGTTCCGGGGCGATGCCGGGGCCGGTATCGCTGACCGTGACTTCGATGAACGAGCCTTGCGGGCGCAGGCCCAGTTCGACCTCGCCCCCCGGCGGGGTATGGCGCAGGGCGTTGTCGAACAGGTTGGTCAGCACCCGCTCGATCAAGCCCAGATCAGCACAGGCCGCCGAGGCATTCGGCGCGAACGTGGCCTTGAGTTCAACCTTGCGCGCTTCGGCGGTGAGTTCGAATTTCTGGAAGATGTCCTGGGCCAGGTCGGTCAGGGAAAAACGTTCCAGCACCGGCTGCACGAAGCCATGCTCCAGGCGCACCAGTTCCAGCAGCGACTGTGCCAGACCGCCGACCTTGCGGCTCTGGTCCAGCGCGATGCCCAGATAGCGACGGCGGTCGGCAGGGGACAGGGTCGCATCCTTGAGCGACAGGGTTTCCAGATAACCGTGCAACGAGGCCAGCGGCGTGCGCAAGTCGTGGGAGATGTTCGCCACCAGTTCGCGGCGCTCCTGATCCTGACGGGTCAACGAACGCCATTGTTCGCCCAGGCGGGCCTGCATCTGCCGGAACGCGGCATCGAGCACGGCGATTTCATCGTGGCTGGCGGCTTTTTCCACCGTAACGGGCAGGGCCGGAGTGACCGGCACGCCATCGATGTCGAACTGGCTGACGGTTTCGGTCAGGCGGCGCAACGGCCGGGTGATCAGGGCAAACGCGGTGAGACCGGCGATCAGGCACAGCAGCGCCACCAGCCCGATGGACAACAGCGCTGTGTTGAGCGCCGCGCTGGTCGCACCGCGTTCGGCCAGGCGGTCGTGATCCTCGCCGAGCAGCACCACGTAGAGATAACCGGCCGGCTTGCCATCAACCTTCAGCGGTGCCGCGCTGAACACCTTGCGCGCATCGATGCTGCGCGGATCGTCGCCGAGAATCGGCAGGGCATCGCCCCGCAACAGGCGCTGGATCGGCGCCAGGTCGACCCTTTCACGACGGATCCGGCCCTCGGGCGCGGCGCTGCCGACAATCTTGCCGGCGGAGTCGAGCAGGTACACCTCGACGCTGGGGTTGACCTGCATCAGTTTGCTGAACAGGTCGCGCACGGCATTGGGCATCAGACCCTGGGTGTCCATGAGCACCGTGTCACTGGCGATGTGCTGCGCCAGATCCCTGGACAAGCCTTGCACCACCTCCTGCTCATGCATCTGGTTGGAGCGCACCTGCAACCACGCCGACGTGCCGCAGCACACCAGCAACAGCACGGCGAACACCAGGGACAGGCGCTGCGTCAGGGTCAGCCTCATGGCTGCGACTCCTCGCCGGTGGCGAATTTGTAACCGCGGCCCCAGACCGTGAGGATGCGCACCGGTTGCGCCGGGTCGGCCTCGATCTTGGCGCGCAGGCGGTTGATGTGGGTGTTGACCGTGTGCTCGTAGCCTTCGTGGCTGTAGCCCCACACGGCATTGAGCAGGTCCATGCGCGAAAACACCTTGCCGGGCTGGCGGGCGAAGAAATACAGCAAGTCGAATTCCCGGGGCGTGAGGTCCAGGCGACGGCCATCGAGGGACACTTCCCGGGTGATCGGGTCGATGGCCAGGCCGTCGGTGAGCAGGCTGCCGGCGTCCATCTTCAGGTTGCGCGCCATGGCATCGACCCGGCGCAGCAGCGCCTTGACCCGGGCCACCAGTTCCAGCATGGAAAAGGGCTTGGCCAGGTAGTCGTCGGCACCCAGTTCCAGGCCGAGAATCCGGTGCACTTCGCTGGAGCGCGCACTGGTGATGATGATCGGCGTGTAGCGGGCCATGGCGCGGGCGCGGCGGCAGATTTCCAGGCCGTCGACACCGGGCAGCATCAGGTCCAGGACCAGTGCGTCCCAGTTGCCCTGTTGCAGCAGGCGCATGCCTTCGTTGCCATCGGCGCTGTGCACCACCTCGAACTGCTCATCACGCAGATGCAGGCAGATCAGGTCGGCGATATGCATATCGTCCTCGACCACCAGGACGCGTTTGGTCTGTTCCATCCAGCTCAATCCTTCGGTGCAATAGACGCATTGCCGCTCGGTCAAGGTGCAAAAACTGTGGGAGCGAGCTTGCTCGCGATGGCGCAATGTCTGTCAACGACGATGCTGGCTGTGCAATCGTCATCGCGAGCAAGCTCGCTCCCACAGGAATGTATTGTTCAAAATCGGCGTTATGCATTGTGCGGGTTTTTCGGGGTCTGAGTTATCACGAATTGTTTAACTTCCCGTGAGGATTTTGCGATCACCCAAAGCCTAGGCTGTGTTCCATGAAACACCCCTGGATTTTTGGAGACGAGCATGTTTTCACGACGGCAATTTCTTGTAGCGAGTGGCGGGCTGGGGATGACGGCCCTGGCGATCGGCCTGTTGCCGAAGTTTTCCACAGGCGCGGCATTGGTCAGTGAGGCCAGCGCCGCAGAGGTATTCGAAGTGACCCACAGCGACAGTGAATGGCACGCGATCCTGACTGACGAACAGTACGACATCCTTCGCGAAGAGGGCACCGAACGGGCCTACAGCAGCCCGCTGAACAACGAGCATCGCGACGGCACTTTCGTCTGTGCCGGTTGCGAGCTGCCGCTGTTTTCCTCGGCGACCAAGTTCGACAGCCGCACCGGTTGGCCGAGTTTCTGGGCGCCCCTGGACAAGGCGGTGGCGACCCGCCAGGACCGTGCGTTCGGCATGGTCCGCGAGGAAGTTCACTGCCGGCGTTGTGGCGGGCATCTGGGCCATGTCTTCGACGACGGCCCGAAACCCACCGGCCTGCGTTACTGCATGAACGGCCTGGCGATGAAGTTCGTGCCGAAAACGGCGTGATTCCCTTTCTCTTACTTTTTGCAGGTAATCGCCATGTGGCTGCTGGTCCTCGCTTATCTCGGTGGTGTGCTGACGATTGTCAGCCCGTGCATTCTGCCGGTGTTGCCGTTTGTCTTCGCCCGCACCGGACAACCCTTCGTCAAGAGCGGATTGCCGCTGCTGGTGGGGATGGCGCTGACCTTCGCGCTGGTCGCCACGTTGGCGGCGGTAGGCGGTGGCTGGGTGGTACAGCTCAATCAGTACGGGCGCTGGCTGGCGCTGGTGTTCGTCGGGCTGTTCGGGCTGACGCTGTTGCTGCCGCATTTGGCCGAACGCCTGACCCGGCCATTGGTGGCGGCGGGCGGTCGTTTGTCGGAGGCGGCAGGCGCCGATGCGCGGCCACGTCCCGGTGCTTCGTTGCTGATCGGTGTGGCCACCGGCCTGCTATGGGCGCCCTGCGCCGGGCCGATCCTCGGTTTGCTGCTGACCGGTGCGGCGCTGCAAGGTGCCAGCATTCAAACCACCTTTTTGCTGCTGGCGTATGCCGCCGGTGCCGCCACTTCCCTCGCGCTGGCCTTGTTGCTGGGCGGCAAAGTCTTCACCGCGATGAAGCGCTCCATTGGCGCGGGCGAATGGCTGCGTCGCGGCCTTGGCGCGGCGATGCTGGCCGGTGTGGCGGCGATTGCCCTGGGCCTGGATACGGGGGTTCTGGCGCGGTTTTCCACAGCGTCGACCGGCACAATCGAGCAAGCGCTGGTGGAAAAACTGAGCGGCAAGTTACCGCGTAATAGCGCTGCGCCGAACACGACCTCCGAGGGTACGGTGCAAGTGGCCGAAAAATCCCCGGGCACCTTGCCGGTCGAAGGCAACCTGCCGTCGCTGGAGGGCGCCGTGCAATGGCTCAACTCGCCACCCCTCGATGCCCAGGCCTTGAAAGGCAAGGTCGTGCTGGTGGATTTCTGGACCTACTCCTGCATCAACTGCCTGCGCTCGCTGCCCTATGTGAAAGCCTGGGCCGAGAAGTATCGCGATCAGGGCCTGGTGGTGATCGGCGTGCATGCGCCGGAGTTTGCCTTCGAGCGCGACGTCAGCAACGTCACCAAAGCCATGAAGGATCTGGGCATCACCTACCCGGTGGCCATCGACAACGAGTTCAAGATCTGGCGCGCCTTCAACAACGAATACTGGCCAGCACATTACTTTGCCGACGCCCAGGGGCGCATTCGTTATCACCACTTCGGCGAAGGAAAATACGCCGAGTCGGAGCGCGTCATCCAGCAATTGCTGCGAGAGGCGGGTGCAGCCAAGGTTGCGGACGGCCTGATCAACGCCAAGGCCGATGGCGTGCAAATGGCCCCGAACAACAATGAAGTGCAGTCGCCGGAAACCTATGTCGGCTACCAGCGTGCCGAGCACTTCGTGCCGCAAACCGCACTGGTGCCGGACAAGGTCGCGGCCTACAACCCGCCGGCGCAACTGGCCCTCAACGACTGGAGTCTGGGCGGACAATGGCATGTCGGCCCGGAGCGGGCCACCGCCAGCGCACCGGCCAGCCGCATCGTCTATCGCTTCCACGCCCGTGATTTGCATCTGGTGCTCGGCCCTGGCGCCGATGGCAAGCCGGTGCGCTTCAAGGTGCTGATCGATGGCAAGGCGCCGGGCGCCGACCACGGCATGGACGTGGCCCCCGACGGCAGCGGCACCGTGACCGACCAGCGTTTGTATCAACTGGTGCGCCAGAGCGACGGCGTGACCGACCGGACCTTCAGTATCGAGTTTCTTGATCCGGGTGCGTCGGCTTACGCCTTCACCTTCGGCTGATTACTTTCCAACGCTTCAGGAGTTCGCCCCATGAAAACCCTCTTTACCTGGCGCCGCACCCTGCTGGGGCTGGCGGCTGCCGGCATCATCAGCCAATGCTCGGCCTTCTCCTTCGGAGGCGCTGAAGAGGCGGTGGTCATTCCGCCGCCGGCCCTCGACGAAAGCACCCAGGCCCGCAGTGAAACCGCCGTGTTCGCCGGTGGCTGCTTCTGGGGCGTTCAAGGGGTGTTCCAGCATGTCAAAGGCGTGAAGAATGCCGTCTCCGGTTACGCGGGCGGGGCAGCCGATACCGCGCAATACGAGCGCGTCAGCAACGGCAATACCGGCCATGCGGAATCGGTCGAAGTCACTTTCGATCCCTCTCAGGTCAGCTATGGCACCTTGCTGCAGATCTACTTTTCGGTGGCGCACAACCCGACCGAACTCAACCGCCAGGGGCCGGACAGCGGCACCCAGTATCGCTCGGCGATTTTTACCAAAAGCACTGAGCAGCAACGGGTCGCACAGGCCTACATCACCCAGCTCGACGCCGCCCATGCTTTCGACAAACCGATCGTGACCAAACTCGAAACCTTCAACGGTTTCTACCCGGCGGAAGAGGAACATCAGGACTTCCTGACAGAGCATCCGACCTATCCGTACATCGTGATCAACGATTTGCCGAAGGTCGCGCAGTTGAAGCAGCTGTTCCCGAATCGTTATCAGGAACAACCGGTGCTGGTGAAGGCGGGGATGTAAAGGGTGATCAGTGTCTGCATGGCCCGCTCAGCCGGTTAGTGCTTGCCCCACCTCTGCACGGCGAATTCGACGAAACGCCGCAGTTTCGGCAAACGGTGGCGATCCTGGGCATAGACCAGATGCATTGGCCGACTGGGCGGGCAGTAGTCGGGCATCAGGGCCAACAGCTTTCCGTCCTTGAGGTCCTGTTCGACCAAGGCGTCGGGCATCATCACGATGCCCATGCCGGTGCGTGCTGCCTGATGCAATCCGGCCGAACTGTTGATCAGCATCGGCCCGCTGACCCCTACGCTGACTTCGCCATCGGGACCGGCCAGGCGCCATTCCTTTTGCACCGATTGCCAGTCATCCCCGGCCGGATAAGCAAAGGACAGGCAGTCATGGTGGCGCAGGTCTTCAGGCGTTTGCGGTGTACCCCGACGGGCCAGATACTCCGGTGACGCGCACATGGTCAGGGTGTAGTCGATCAGCGGGCGGGCGATCAGGCTGGAGGGCTCAAGCGCGCCGAGGCGAAACGCCACATCGAGGCCGTTTTCCAGCAGATCCGGGCGTCGGTTGGTCAATACCACGTCGAGTTTCACCCGTGGGTTTTGCCGGCTGAACTCGCTCAGTGCCGGCGCCAGGCGCTCGGTCCCGAAGGTCAAGGGCGCGGTGATGCGCAAGATCCCGCTCGGTTCGTCCAGCGCCTGCTCGGCCAGCCGCTCGGAATCGGCCACCAACCCCAACACTTCCAGACAGCGCTGGTAATACGCGGCGCCGAACTCGGTCAGGCGCTGGCGCCGCGTCGTGCGGTTGAGCAGGCGCACACCCAGCCGCTGTTCCAGGGCCTTGAGGTGGTTGCCGACCATGGTCGTGGACATTTCGCACTGTAAAGCGGCGGCGGTCATGCTGCCGGTCTCCACCACTTTCACGTAGACGGTCATTGCCTGGAACAGATCCATTATCAAGCTCGGCTTTTAAATGATTGAAGTTTTACGGTGTTTATCCAGCTCTGGTGGCTAACCATACTGCAAAAACACCGACCCTTGCTGGAGCTTGATGTCATGACCGCCGCCTGCCTGATGAGCACTTACCAACCCTTGGCCTTGAGTTTCAACAAGGGCCTGGGCACTCGCCTGTGGGATCAGGCCGGCCGCGAATACCTGGATGCTATCGCCGGCGTGGCGGTGACCAATGTCGGCCACTCCCACCCGAAAATCGTCGCCGCCATCGTTGAACAGGCCGGGCTGCTGCTGCACACGTCGAACCTCTACAGCATCGACTGGCAACAACGGCTGGCGCAAAAACTGACGCGGCTGGCGGGCATGGACCGGGCGTTTTTCAACAACTCCGGGGCCGAAGCCAACGAAACCGCACTGAAAATCGCCCGGCTGCATGGCTGGCACAAAGGCATCGAGCAGCCGCTGGTGGTGGTCATGGAGAACGCGTTCCATGGCCGCACCCTCGGCACCTTGTCGGCCAGCGATGGCCCGGCGGTGCGCCTGGGTTTCAACAAGCTGCCGGGGGATTTCGTCAAAGTGCCGTTCGGCGACCTCGATGCGCTGGACAAGGTGCAGCAGGCCAACGGCTCACGGATCGTGGCGGTGCTGATGGAGCCGATCCAGGGCGAAAGCGGCGTGCAACTGGCACCACCAGGCTACCTCAAGGCCGTGCGCGAACTGTGCAACCGGCGCTCATGGCTGTTGATGCTCGATGAAATCCAGACCGGCATCGGCCGCACCGGCCAGTGGTTCGCGTTCCAGCACGAAGGCATCGTCCCGGACGTCATGACCCTGGCCAAAGGCCTGGGCAACGGCGTGCCCATCGGCGCTTGTCTGGCCCGTGGCAAGGCGGCCGAGCTCTTCACGCCGGGCAGCCACGGCAGCACCTTCGGTGGCAATCCACTGGCCTGCCGGGTCGGTTGCACCGTGCTGGATATCGTTGAAGAACAAGGGCTGCTGGAAAACGCCCGGCTTCAGGGGACGCGCCTGCTCGAAAGATTGCGCG
Source organism: Pseudomonas sp. A-B-19 (assembly GCF_019947515.1). NCBI lineage: Bacteria > Pseudomonadati > Pseudomonadota > Gammaproteobacteria > Pseudomonadales > Pseudomonadaceae > Pseudomonas > Pseudomonas sp. A-B-19. The sequence goes on along the minus strand of NZ_JAGYGN010000025.1, from coordinate 35,192 downwards.
CAGAACTGGCGGGCAACCCGAACGTCTCGCAAATCCGCGGCCAGGGCCTGATGATCGGCATCGAACTCAAGCAACCGATCCGCGACCTGAGCCTGATTGCAGCCCGGGATCACGGCTTGCTGATCAACGTCACCCGAGGCAAAACCATTCGCCTGCTGCCGCCGCTGACCATTGATGAGCGGGAGGTGGAGATGATTGTCAGAGGGGTGAGCAGCGTGGTGAAAGCGGGCTGAGGCTCTGCTCAGTAATGGTATCGGCACATCACGACGCGTATTTCGCCGTCTTCAACGGCGTAGACCAGTCGATGTTCGGCCGTAATCCGGCGTGACCAGAATCCGCTCAAGTTATGCTTGAGCGGTTCGGGTTTTCCCAGGCCGTCGAAAGGCTCACGCTGGATAGCTTTGATCAACAGGTTGATACGTTTGAGCCCTGCCTTATCGTTCTGCTGGAACCAGAGATAATCGTCCCAGGCTTCAGGAGTGAACTCGATATTCATTCTTCAATCAGTTGCCTGGTTTTGGTTTTGCCCGCTCGCAGGTTGGCGATGGACTTGATCAGGCGTTCAGCGTTGGCGGGGGAGCGGAGCAGGTAGGCCGTCTCTTCGAGAGCGTTGTATTCGGCCAATGACATCATCACCACCGGCTCGCCTTTCTGACGCGTTACCAGTAGCGGGGCGCGATCTTCATTCACCCGGTCCATGGTTTGCGCCAGGTGAGCCCGAGCGTTGGTGTAGTTGATGGTTTCCATGTGATTGTCCTCGCTTGATGCAGAGAACGTACAGAAATGAGTACATGTTGGCAAGGCGATACCTACGAGTGGTTGTTACGTGGAAAGTGCCTCCACGCTTGTATCGAGTATCGCCGAATGTTCCTCAGGACGTTTCTGTGACTGATGTAATCCCATTCTGAGCTACACGTCATCTATCAGGATTGTCCGACCGCAGTTGCGAAAATTTACGGGTGATGAACCATCGCCGCGATCTCCTTCCGATCCCGCAGACGGATTTTCGCACCGCAAAACTCCTCGAACAGTCGTTGATGCGCCGCAAACCCACTTGACCCCAGCCGCTGGTGATAACTACCCGCCCACTCCAGCAAGGCGATCAGCAACAGGTCCTGCTCATCGTGCCCGGCCTCGCGTTGTCGAATGTTGGCCACGCAATCCTCGTCCCCGACGCTCAGCCATATCAGCGCAGTCGCCCGTGGCAGGAGTTCGCAGGCGATCCAGCCATACACGCCTTCGATCACCCAGCGCTCTTGTTCGGCCGCGATCCGCGCCATGGTCAATGCTTCGGCGCGGGGACGGGGGATGCTGTGTTCGTCGGACAGCCAGTGAATCCGGTCGAGATCGGTCCAGGGCACACGCAATTGCTCGGCCAGCCGCTGCGCCAGCCAGCTCTTGCCCGAGCCGGAGTTGCCGATGATCAAGGTTCGGGTTAGGTCCATGAGAGACACCGATCAATTGTGGGTGTGAGCCTGCTCGCGAAAGCGGTGCTTCAGTCAGCATTGATGCTGGAGGTGCTGGTCTTATCGCAGGCACACGCCTACAAGTACACCAGAATCCGCCGGCCTGTGCGCCTTGAGGCCTCTAGGCCCTGCTGCAAGATCCAATAGTTTTATGTGTTCATTGTCATTTGTTTTCAGTGAAGTGATTGTGCAGTCTTCAATGGTCAATAGTGCACCTTCTTCAGATATGCGATCGCTCAATCATTTTAAAGTAATATTTAAGCCTTCTGGTAAAGCAGGGTTGGGTCTTCTAAGAATTGTAAGTATTCCGGCTATTTTCAAGGTTCCGTGAAAGGAAAACGGACTCGGCTCTTGTGGCTTCATGTGAGCCTGATGAACTTCAAAAAACTCCGCCACGGACTGCAATGCTGTTCAGTTAAGGACATTGTAGGAGCTCGCTCGCGATGGACTCAAGAGCGCCGCGTTTAGCCAGTAAATACGCGTTATCGTTAACGACCATCGCGAGCAATCGAGCGTCGACCGGCTGCTCCTACAGAGGACCACATTCGCTTAACTGAACAGCATTGCGCTACGGACTGAATGAAATCATTTTCTATATCCTCAGTAATCAAAGCATAAGGCTGAGCGTGAGGTGTCTGATAAGAAGCTCTTGGTTATTTGTGTAAGCAGTGGCTGTAGTCCTCTTCTGAAAATTTAGTGTTTCACCGAATTTTGTTGTGATGGACGATCTGAAATCGTTAGGTTGGTCTATGGGGGCTTTTACGGGGGGCTGCATTCAATTGTTAATAAGGGGTTGTGTAGTGCAGGAATCAAAGAAATATCTGACAGAGACATCCGTACACCAAGCCTTGTTACTGGCTGATCTAACAGAGCCCGCTGCCCCCGATCACGCCATTCGATTATTACTCAAGGAGGTCCTTCAAGGGTTAACGGATAAAGGCTGGCCACAAGCGCAAGTGCAGACGGGGCCGAGAATTGTCTCCGCTGAAGAAAACTACGGGTTGCTTGGTTTTGACGCATCTGAGATTACGCTTGGAAGTGCACACACTCGATGGGTTGACGAGTGGTCCCTGTTACGGACGCAAACCACTAGCCAAATTCCCTCTGCGCTTCAGCGAGCGGCCAAGCTACGACAACCGGGGCAGTCAATATTATTGGCCGCGCCTGGTATCACTTTTCGTCGTGACAGCCGGGATCGTTGGCATTGTGCGCAGCCGCATCAGATGGATATCTGGGTGCTCGGTGATCCTGATTTGTCGACGCATGAGCATTTACTTTGCCTGGTCGGCGATATCCTCAAATCTGCCGTGCCTGATATGCCTTGGATCTACAGTGATAGTCCGCATCACTACACTGAGGGCGGGATCGAAGTAAACCTGTTGAATGACGGCGTCCCTGTAGAGGTTCTGGAGTGCGGTCGAATTGCCAAATCATTATTGGAGCGACTGAAGATCGATCCTTTGCGTCATGGAGGACTGGCGCTGGGAATGGGATTGGATCGCTTGACCATGCTGCGCAAAGGCATCCCGGATATTCGTTTGCTGCGTGATCAGAACGAACGAGTACAGGCACAGATGCACGATCTGAATCCGTGGCGCGCCGTCTCTCGGTTGCCTTCGATTACTCGCGATATTTCGTTAGCGGTAACTCCGGGGCTGAGCGAGGAAGTGTTGACTGAAAGGATGTTGCAGGCAGCTGGCGATTGTTCAGACTGGATCGAGGAAATGCAGATCAAAGGGCGCTGGGCGTTCACAGAGCTGCCTCTGCAGGCCATCGAACGCCTCGGATTGCTGCCGGGGCAGGAGAATGTGCTACTACGTGTTGTACTGCGTGATTGTTCGCGATCAATCACCACTGCCGAGGCGAATGCCTTGTATTCGAACATTCAGGTGGCGCTCCATGAAGGTGCGCCGGGGGCGGGTTACAGAATGGATTCCCCCAATATTTAACTGGTCACTTCGCGAGCAGGCCCACAGGATCTGGAAAGAGTACATGCCACAAGCCCAGTGTGTGCGAGCTTGCTCGCCGCACCGTCGCTCCCACAGTTTTCTGTGGTGTCTTCTTTACCTCAATCTCCGTCTTCCGGCGCAATCATCCGGGTCTTCGGCGAGCCGTCCGAGTTGTGCTGATAGATGGTCTGCGGCTGCCCCAGGTCATTGAAAAACACCTGCCCGATCCCCGCCGAGTTCCATAGCCGCTCACCGGCTTCCGCGTGTTCGGGCACATGCGGCACAATGCGCATGCGTCGCCGTTTGGTCAGCCAGTTCAGCGGTGAGCGTGGCGAGTACAGCCAGCGGTTGAGGCGGTCAAACCACTCGAGCAGAGTGGCGGGGAATTCGTTCTTGATGCCGCTGCTGGTGATCTGCCAGATGCGCGGCCCGGCTTTTCGATGGGGGATCAGCACTTCGTAGACGAAGGAGTAGTGCACATCGCCTGACAGCACCACGTAGTTACCCGGTGTGCGCGAGTGGCGGAAAATGTTCAGGATTACCTGTGCCGCACCCCGATGGGCCATCCAGTTTTCCGCGTCCACCAGCAGTGGATAACCGCACCAGCTGAATACCCGCTGCACGGTTTCAATCAGTTTGACGCCGAAGATCGGCGCCGGCGAAACGATGATCGCACTCGGGTGGTCCAGCAGTTCCTGTTGCAGTTCGCTCAGGGCTTCCCAGTCGAGCAATCCGGAAGGCTGCTTGAGGTTCATCTCGCTGCGCCAGCGCCGGGTGCGGGTGTCGATCACCACGATGGCCGGGGTGGTCGGCAGCACGTAATGCCAGTGCTGAAACTTCAGCAGATCACCGATCAAGTCATCTTGAACGGTGCTGTCGAGATGACGCTGGTGTGTGCTGGTGCTCAACGCACCAGTCTTTTTCAGCAGGGCACCGAACGCATCCGGATGGTTGCCCCAGCCCTGGCACAGCATGTACGCCAGCAACGCATTGCCGATGATGCGTCGGGAGAACGGGTGGCCGTAGGCCGTTTCCTCCCATTGCGCGCTAAGGTTCCAGTCATCGGTGATGTCGTGGTCATCGAAAATCATCAATGTCGGCAGATGCGCCAATGCCCGCGCGACGTTGCCAAGGCCTGCCTTGAAGGCATCGATGCGCGTCTGTTCGAGGGCGTAGCGCTTGAGCCTTTCCGGCGTCAGCGTCGGTGCCTGGGGCGCGATCAGGGTCCAGGGCGTTGGCGACCAGACCAACAAGTACATGGCCATGACTTCGGCGAAGGTCACCAGATGGTTGTCGGCACTGCTGCTGGTGAAAATCGGCTTGCGCGCACCGCCGAAAAAACGTTCGCGCAGGGTTTCATTGCTTTGCAGTGCTGGCAGCAGATCCGCGCGGTGGTAGTAACTGGCCGGATGCTCGTAGAGCCTGGCGCTGTCGCTGACCACGGCGCCTTCGAGGTGCTCCCCGAACAGCCCCAGGCGCTCGATCAAGGTGTGAATCGCCCGCAGCATCGGCCCCGCGACATCGTCGGCGTAGACCTGATCGCCGGTCATCATCAGCAGTGCCGGGCGGTCCTTTGCCGCGTGGTCCTGCGCCAGCAACCGGTCGACGCAGAGCAAGCCGTCTGCCGCCGGGTGATGAGGCTTGCGGCAAGAGCCGTGGAGCAACTGGTCGACCCGTGCGCGCAGGACGAAGTTCGGGCAACGGGCATCGCCATACAGCAGGTGCGGCGCCCAGTCAGCGATGCCTTGTTCTGTGCCATCGATCAGCAGGTCATAGTCGATCGACTCGTCCCGGGGCAGGGCGCGATCGAGGTGCACATCGATCAAGTGCACATAGGCATGAGCCCCCACCGCAATCACCGTGCATTGCCCGGCATCGAGACGGATTTCGCCGACGCCCTGCAAGCGCAAGGTCAGCGCCAGCGTCCGGGAAGCCACCAGCCACAGCACCAGTCGCGTGGGCTCAAGGCGCCGCAACAGCGGGCCGGCCAGGACCGGGGGCAAGGCGTGATCATCGGGCAGTGGCAGCGTTTCGGACATCCGGCTTCAAGGCTCTTGGGGCGTGGAAGCGGGCGATGATAACGCAGGTGGCGGCGGGACCGGCTGGAGCGATCCTGTTTCTGCCTGTCACCAAATGAAAAGCCATTGTCGTCTGATGAGAAGCGTCCCGACAGGCCTCGTCCTACAGTCCAATCAACGCAATTCGATGCAACACGCCCATATTGGAGAATAAGAAAAATGGCAAAAGCCGTACGCTTCTACGAAACCGGTGGTCCTGAAGTCCTGCGTTATGAGGACGTCGAAGTCGGCGAGCCCGGTCCCGGCCAGGTTCGGCTTCGTCATGTGGCAGTTGGCCTGAACTATGCCGACACCTATTTCCGTAACGGTACCTATGCGATTCCACTGCCCAACGGCATGGGTGTCGAGGCCTCTGGGGTAGTCCAGGCCGTTGGTGAAGGGGTCACCAACGTCGAGGTCGGCGATCGCGTCACCTACACTGGTTTTCTCAATACTCTCGGCGCCTATAGCACCGAGCGCCTGATCCCGGCCGCGCCGCTGATCAAGCTGCCGGAAACCATCAGCTTCGAGACTGCAGCCGCGATGACCATGCGCGGTTTGACGTCCTCGTACCTGATGCGTCGCATCTACGACTTCAAGCCAGGCGACAGCATTCTGTTGCATGCCGCCGCTGGCGGTGTCGGCCTGATCGTTTCGCAGTGGGCCAAATTGCTGGGCCTGAACGTGATCGGCACGGTGTCGACCGAGCAAAAGGCGGAAATCGCCCGGGCTCACGGTTGCGACCATACGATCAATTACAGCCATGAAGACGTCGCCGCTCGCGTTCGCGAACTGACCGACGGCGTGGGCGTCAACGTGGTGTTCGACAGCGTTGGCAAGAACACCTTCGAAGGTTCCCTGAATTCGCTCAAGCGCCGCGGCCTGATGGTTTGCGTCGGCACTGCGTCTGGTCCGATTCCAGCCTTCGACCCTGTGATGCTGGCGATGAAAGGCTCGCTGTTCCTGACCCGTCCGGCCCTGGCCGACTACATCAGCGACCCTGCGGAAAAAGCCGCCCTGGCGGGCGAGTTGTTCGACCACGTCGGCAGCGGCCGGATCAAGATCGAGATCAACCAGCACTACGCGTTGCAGGACGCGGTGCAGGCCCATCGCGACCTTGAATCGCGCAAGACTACCGGCTCATCGATTTTCGTCGTTTAAGGAGCGGCCAGCCATGAAAGTCGAACAATTGACCTGCTCCATCGGCGCCGAACTGATCGGCGTCAATCTCGCCGACGCAATCCATGACGACGGCCTGTTTGCCGAGATTCGTGCCCAGTTGCTCAAGCACCGCGTGGTGTTCCTGCGAGACCAGGACATCACCCGCGCCGAGCACGTGGCCTTCGCCCGACGCTTCGGCGAGCTGGAAGATCATCCGGTGGCCGGCAGTGATCCGGAGCATCCCGGCCTGGTACAGATCTACAAGAGACCGGACCAGCCGGCAGACCGCTACGAAAACTCCTGGCACAGCGATGCCACCTGGCGTGAAGCACCGCCGATGGGCTGCGTGCTGCGCTGCGTGGAGTGCCCGCCGGTGGGCGGCGACACCATGTGGGCCAACATGGTCCAGGCCTATGCGAACTTGCCGGAAGACGTAAAGGTCAAGATCGCCGATCTGCGCGCCCGCCACAGCATCGAAGCGAGCTTCGGTGCCGCCATGCCGATTGAAAAGCGCCTGGCGCTCAAGGCGATGTACCCGGACGCCGAGCACCCGGTGGTGCGCACCCATCCGGAAACCGGCGAGAAGGTGCTGTTCGTCAACGCTTTCACCACCCACTTCAGCAACTACCACACGCCTGAGCGGGTGCGCTTCGGCCAGGACGCCAACCCCGGCGCCGGTGAGTTGCTGCGCTACCTGATCAGCCAGGCGTACATCCCTGAGTATCAGGTGCGCTGGCGCTGGAAGCCCAACAGTATCGCCATCTGGGACAACCGCAGTACCCAGCACTACGCCGTCATGGATTACCCACCGTGCCATCGCAAGATGGACCGTGCCGGGATCATCGGCGACAAGACGTTCTGATCGAACGCCACCTGCAATCGCACTCGCAGCATTCGCACATGTAAACACGTCTGCCCGGCACGACTCCGGGTGGACGGGACAATCATAAGAACTGGCCTGAGAACTGGAGTAACCATGCAATTCTTCGACGATTCCCTGCACCCGGAAAACATGGAAAAGGTAGTCATCACCGTGGCCCCGTACGGCCCGGAATGGATGCCGGAAGACTTCCCGGAAGACATCCCGTTGACCATGGATGAGCAAGTCCAGAAAGCGGTCGAATGCTATGAAGCCGGCGCCACCGTACTGCACCTGCATGTACGTGAACTGGACGGCAAGGGCTCCAAGCGTCTGTCGAAGTTCAACGAGCTGATCGCCGGTGTACGTGAAGCTGTGCCGGACATGATCATCCAGGTCGGCGGCTCGATTTCCTTCGCCCCGGAAAGCGATGGCGAAGCGGCCAAGTGGCTGTCCGACGACACCCGCCACATGCTGGCCGAGCTGACGCCGAAACCGGATCAGGTCACGGTGGCGATCAACACCACCCAGATGAACATCATGGAGCTGCTGTATCCGGAATATCTGGAAGGCACCTCCCTGGCCAACCCGATGACCCAGGCTGCCTACAGCGAGATGACTGTACCGGCGGGTCCTGCCTGGGTTGCCGAGCACCTCAAGCGCCTGATGGACAACGGTATCCAGCCGCACTTCCAGTTAACCGGCATGCACGCTCTGGAAACCCTCGAGCGTCTGGTGCGCAGGGGCATCTACAAAGGCCCGTTGAACCTGACCTGGATCGGCATTGGTGGCGGTTTCGATGGTCCGAATCCGTTCAACTTCTTCAACTTCCTCCACCGCGCGCCGGACGGATCTACTGTGACCTCCGAATCGCTGCTCAAGAACGTAATGCCGTTCAACACCATGTCGATGGCCATGGGCATGCACCCGCGTGTGGGCAATGAAGACACTATCATTGACCACAAGGGCGATCGTTTCGGCTCGGTAGCGCAGATCCAGCAAACCGTGCGCATTGCCCATGAGCTGGGCCGTGAAATCGCCACCGGCAAAGAAGCCCGCGAGATCTACCGCATCGGCGTGCAGTACGAAACCATCGAAGAAACCCTGTTGGCCAACGGCATGGCCCCCAACCGCAAGGCTGGGCAGAAAGGCGTACCGCAACGCGGTTGACCGACACGGCGAACGAGCGGCCGTGACCGCTCGCTCGCCGCATTGCTACATGCTTGATAACAACAATAAAACGAAGCTTTGAGGAGGCTGCATGGCCTTTCACCCAATCGCCGCTGACGATGACGACTCCAGCGGAGTCGGCGTTGCGCGCCAATATGCCTGGATCGTCTTTGCACTGACGTTCGGCCTGTTGATTTCCGATTACATGTCGCGTCAGGTGCTGAACGCGGTGTTCCCGCTGCTCAAGAGTGAGTGGGCGTTGAGTGACGGTCAGCTCGGTCTGCTCAGTGGCATCGTTGCCCTGATGGTCGGCCTGCTGACGTTTCCCCTGTCGTTGATGGCCGACCGTTTCGGCCGGGTCAAGAGCCTGGCGCTGATGGCGTTCCTGTGGAGCGTGGCGACCCTGGGTTGCGCGCTGGCTCAGGACTACCAGCAGATGTTCATCGCGCGGTTCATGGTCGGCGTCGGCGAAGCCGCCTACGGCAGCGTAGGCATTGCGGTGGTGATTTCGGTATTTCCCAAACACATGCGCGCCACCCTGGCCAGTGCCTTCATGGCTGGCGGGATGTTCGGTTCGGTGTTGGGCATGGCTTTGGGCGGTGCGATTGCCGCCAAACTGGGCTGGCGCTGGTCGTTCGCCGGTATGTCGCTGTTTGGCCTGTTTCTGGCGGTGCTTTACCCGCTCATCGTCAAGGAAGCGCGCATTGCGCCACAGCGTGCCGCGCAGATTGCAAACAAGACGGCCGCCGCGGTCAAGCGTCCGCTACGCACGCTGTGGTCCAGTCGTTCGGTGGTCGCGACCTACGTCGGCAGCGGCTTGCAGTTGTTCGTCGGCGGCACGGTGATGGTGTGGATTCCCAGCTACCTCAATCGCTACTACGACATGCCCACCGACAAGGCCGGCGGCATGGCGGCGATCATCGTGTTGTGCAGCGGGGCCGGGATGATTCTGTGCGGGATGTTGAGTGATCGTCTGTGTCGCCACTCGCCGGAGCGCAAGGTCAGCCTGGCCATTGGTTTTTGCCTGGGCAGTTGCCTGCTGCTGTCGGCAGCGTTCGCATTGTCGGCAGGGCCGGTGCAGTTGGTGCTGATCTGTCTGGGCATGGCGATTGCCACCGGCACCACTGGCCCCGCCGGGGCGATGGTGGCCAACCTGACCCATTACTCGGTGCACGGCACGGCGTTCGCCACGCTGACCCTGGCCAACAACATGCTGGGGCTGGCGCCGGGTCCGTTCATCACCGGTCGCGTGTCCGATCTGATCGGCCTGCACGCGGCTTTCCAATTGGTGCCACTGGTCAGCCTCGCGGCAGCGGCCGTGTTCTTTTACGCCAAGTGTCATTACCACAAAGATATTGCCCGGCTTCAGGGTCATAGCGTGCCTGACCCTGTCCGTGAAGCCGGTTTAGAGGTGAAGTTGTGAGTCGTCGTTTACGTATTGATGTATTTTTCGATTTTATCTGCCCCTGGTGCCTGATCGGCAAACGCCAACTCGAACATGCGCAGGTGCAGTTTCGCAGCCGTCACCCGGATGTGCAGATCACCACGGCGTGGCATGGCGTGCAGTTGCTGCCGCAGATACCGGTACAGGGTGAACCCTTCGCCGATTTCTACCGCAAGCGCCTGGGCAATGCCGAAGCGGTGGCCATGCGTCAGAACCAGGTTCAGCAGGCTGCCGGGGCAGTTGGCTTGGCCATCGACCTCAGTGGCATCGAGACCATGCCCAACACCGCGGACGCCCATCGTTTGTTCGCTCGTGTCTGCGAAACGGGTAATGCCGGTCGGCATGAAATGTTGCTTGAACGACTGTTCGCCGGGTATTTCCTGAGACGCGAAAACCTGGGTTGCCGTGAGACCTTGCTGGCCATTGCCCGCTCCTGCGGCGTCGACACGAACGAAGTGCTCGATTGCCTGAAGGGCGACGCCACGCCATTTGCCGGATCCCCCGGCGCGACCAGTGGCGTGCCGAGCTTTCAGTTCGACGGTCGCCTGACAGTGATCGGTGCACAACCTGCCCAGGCGCTGCTCGGGGCCATGACCGAAGCCCTCAAGGAAAGTGATCGCGAGCGGCAGCCAGAATGACCCGGCGCATTCCCGTACCTGCCGGCAAACACCCGCAGGCCGGTGGCCGCGCGCTGTTCGAATTCGATGACAAAAGCCTGGCGTTGTTCAACGTCGACGGGCAGCTGTTTGCCATCGACGACAGCTGCCCGCATCAGGGCGCCTCGTTGTGTGGCGGGCGCCTTGAGGGGCGGGTGATTCAATGCTGCGCCCATGGACTGCGCTTCGATTTGCACAGCGGCTACCTGCTCAATTCCAAGCTGGTAAAAGTCACCAACTACCCGGTCGAGATCATCGACGGCCAGGCGTTTATCGTCATCGCATCCGAGGAGAACGCGCCATGAGCGCCATTGCTCTCACCCGTATCCACAGTCGCACGCGCGAACTGGCCCCGGGGTTTATCGTCAGTCTGATCGTGGCGGCCGCTGCGTCGTTTTTGTCCGAACACTACGGTGCGCCGGTCATGCTGTTTGCCTTGCTGCTGGGCATGGCCCTGAATTTTCTCGCCGATGACGGCCCCTGCAAGGCCGGCATCGAATTCACCGCCCGCACGGTGCTGCGCATCGGCGTGGCGCTGCTGGGCATGCGCATCACCCTGGAGCAAATGGCGGCGCTGGGCTGGAAGCCGATAGCCCTGGTGGTGATCCTGGTGGTGGTGACCATCGGCGTGTCTGTGATCGCCGCCAAGGCTTTGGGCTTCCAGCGCCTGTTCGGCATGCTTACCGGTGGCGCGACGGCCATCTGCGGCGCCTCGGCGGCCCTGGCGCTGGCGGCGGCGCTGCCGAACCATCCGCAGAAAGAACGCGCCACACTGTTCACCGTCATCGGCGTCTCGGCGCTGTCCACGCTGGCGATGATCGTCTACCCGATGATCGCCAACTGGCTGCAGTTGTCGCCGCAGGTCGCAGGCGTATTCCTCGGCGCCACGATCCACGACGTGGCCCAGGTGGTCGGCGCCGGCTACAGCATGTCCACCGAAACCGGCGACACGGCCACGGTGGTCAAGCTGATGCGCGTCGCCATGCTGCTGCCAGTGATCGTCACCGCCGCGATGATCACCCGCATGCAAGGCGCCGACCCGACCGGTAAACGACCACCGCTGTTGCCATGGTTCGCCGTCGGCTTTCTGATTCTGGCCTGCATCAACAGCACCGGCTGGATCGCGCCTGCGGTGCAGGGATCGGTCAACGAACTGTCGCGCTGGTGCCTGGTGATCTCCATCAGCGCCCTGGGCATGAAGACCCGGCTCAAGGAACTGGCGGCGGTCGGGATCAAGCCGATTCTGCTGATGGTGGGGGAGACGGTGTTCCTGGTTGTGCTGGTGCTGTTGTTGCTGCGCTGGGGGCTCTAGGCATCACGAAACCTGTGGGAGCGAGCTCGCGATAGCGGTTTCACATTCAGCATTCATGGCGGCTGACACACCGCCATCGTCGGAACGCCGCCCGGAGCAAGCTCGCTCCCACAGGGGATGGTGTTCCAAATTCGCTCTTTTCGGCGACTGTACCAGCAGTCGCCGTTTTTTTTGCCTTGCTGTCAGGACGGCTTCGTCCCCGTCTGCTTCTGCGCCCGCCACGTCGCCGGCGGCATACCGAACTGGCTGATAAACCACCGCGTAAACGAACTCGCCATCGAGTAGCCGAGCATGTCGGCAATGCGGCTCAGCGAGTAGTTCGGGTTGTCCAGATAACGCAGCACCAGGTCGCGGCGCACGTCGTTGATCACGTCGTTGAAGGCGCAGCCGTCGTCCTTGAGGCGGCGTTGCAGGGTGCGCACGTTCATGCCCTGGCTCTGGGCGACCTGTTCGATGGTGGCGCGTCCCATGGGCAGCAGCAGGTAGATGGCCTTGCGCACTTCGAACAGCATCGAGGTGCCTTCGTGGCTCTGCAGTGAGTCGAGGTAGCTCTGGGCGTAGCGGGCCATGGCCGGGTCGGCGTTGGGGTTGGTCATGTCGAGGCTGACGTCCGGACAGACGATGCCGTTGAACTCGCTGCCAAACTCCAGGTTGCAGCCGAACAGCCGGCGGTGCAGGTGCAGATTGTCCGGTGGCTGGTGCATGAAGTTGACGCTGTAGGGGTGCCAGTGGGAGCCGAGCAGGGCCGAGCACAACCGGAACATCACGCCGATGGCCAGCTCCGTGGCCTGGCGGCTGGGCATGGGCGTTTCGGTGACCACCTCTTCGCGAATGATCACCATCTTGCCGGCCTCTTCGATGAAGATCGCCAGCGAGTCGTTCATCAGGTGCCGGTAATCCACCACGACCTGCAAGGCATCGCGCAGGGTGCGTTGGTGGCTGAGCAGCAGGCTGACCACGCCAAAGTCCGAGAGCTGACGCGACTCGGCCATGCTCAGGCCGAAGGTCTGGCAACCGCTGGCGGCGGCCGAGTCTTCCAGCAACCGCACGGCGGCATCGATCTGGATGCGGTGTTCAGGGGCTTGCAGTTGGGCCCTGCTCAGGCCGACAGCGGCCAGCACGTCGCGCGGGTTGAACCCCAGGTACTGGGTGACCTCCAGGTAGTTGGTCAAGACGGCGGCGCGAACAAGCTTGGTCATGCGAAAGTCTTCCCTGGGCCTATGGCGGTTGGCGTGAGCGTGGCGACTATATCCAGCGTATCAACAGTTGAACAGTTGTCATGTCGTGGATGCGTTCGCTGCTCCCAGGTCCGGAATCCGCTGCTTTGCGCGCAGCCATCACCGCTCATCCGTTGATTACAGTGACCCTGCGCCAACCTGCGGGTTTTTTAGACCAGCGGTCGCAGCGACGAAGTGTCCGACAATTTGTCATCAAAAGAAAAGTGCCTGACGTCCAATGTAAAGCGCTTAGGGTGGGCGCTCTTTAATGTCGACCCTACAAAAAGCCCCTGGCGAAAACAGCCAGTCGAGTTATCGAGAAAGCGAAGGTGTTGACCGTGGACAAACTGCAAACTGCCGCCACCGTTCTGATCGTTCCGGGTCTGCGCGAGCACGTGGCCGAACATTGGCAAACATTGCTTGCCGCCAGGCTGAGCAACGTGCGCAGTGTTGCGCCGCTTGCGGCCAACAAACTCGATTGCATGGCCCGTGTGCGGGCGATTCAACACGAACTCGAACAGATCGACGGGCCCGTGATTCTGGTGGCCCACAGCGCCGGCGTGCTGATGGTCGCGCACTGGGCTGCGCACTACAGCCGTCCGATCAAGGGCGCCTTGCTGGCCGCGCCACCGGATCTCGATGCGGTCTGGCCGGCCAACTATCCTTCTTCCGAGACCCTGCGTAGCCAGGGCTGGAATCCTCTGCCACAAGGCCCGCTGCCATTTCGCAGCATCGTGGCCGGCAGCACCAACGATCACCTTGCCAGTCTTGCTGCGGTCACCCGCATGGCAGAAGGCTGGGGCGCCGAATTGCTCGATCTGGGCAATGTCGGCCATCTCAATCCGGCCGCAGGATTTGGCCATTGGCAGCAAGCCGAGGCACTCATCCAGGAGCTGGATCGCTAGTACAAGGAGCTGGACTGGCAGTACGCCACCGGCATTTGCCCTCATTCCTTAAACGCAAACCCAGAGAGGCTTGCGCGAGGGCGGCTGCGCTTAAAACAAATACAAAAAGGCGGAGACAACGCAATGCACAACAATAAGAGTCACGGCTTCACCGTAGCGCGCTACACCTTGCTGGCCTCGGCCATTCTGGCCGTCATTGCGCCGGCGGCCCATGGGGTCGAGATCGATCTGGGTAACCCGGACTGGACCGCGCGTCTGGATAACACCGTGAAGTACAACTACGGCGTACGCACCGAAAGCGCCGACAAACGCATGTTGGGAACGCCGAACAACAACGACGGCGACTACAACTTCCGCAAGGCCGGCACCAACATCACCAACCGTATCGACCTGTTGACCGAAATGGACGTGGTCTACAAGAACGCCATGGGCTTTCGCGTCAGCGCCGCCAGCTGGTACGACAAGGCCTATGACAACACCGGCTCCAACTCCAACCCGTTCGTCAACGGCAACGATGCGCGTTCGGGCCTGATCGCCAACGACCCGCGTCTGGCCGGGGTCACTCATGACAACGTCGGCTTTGGCAGCCCGCACCTGAGCAACTATGCCCAGCGCTACTACAGCGGTCCTTCGGGCGAAATCCTCGATGCCTTCGTGTTCTACAGCACCGAAGTGGGCGAGGAGTCGATGTTCAGCGCCAAGGCCGGTCAGCACAACGTGTTCTGGGGCGAGACCATTCTCAACCCGGTGCACTCGGTCAGCTACGGACAGTCCGGCCTTGATCTGGCAAAGCTGGCCGCGTCGCCGGGTACTGAAGCCAAGGAGTTGTTCGTCCCGCGCAACCAGTTGTCGATGTCGTTCACCGTCAATCCGGAATTGACCGTGGGTGCCCAGTACTTCCTCGATTGGGACGCCGCACGTCTGCCGGAAGCCGGTACTTATTACGGTGGTTCCGATCTGATCGGCTATGGTGCGCAGTCGTTCCTGCTCGGTAACACCAACGCCGTGGTCCCGGGCAGTCCGCTGGGCTGTGGCCTGGCGCCGTGCAACGCGTTGACCAACGTGCGTCGCGGCCATGACCTGACACCGGGCAGCAGCGGCGACTGGGGCATCATGGCCAAGTGGTCGCCGGCCTGGCTGGATGGCACCCTCGGCGTTTACTACCGCGAAACCTCGGAAATCCTGCCGCAAGCCTGGCTGGACGCCCGGGGCATTACCTCGGCCAACCCCAACGGCACCCGGCCGGCAGGGCAAGTGCCTGCAGTGGTCAACACCCTCAATTCGCTGGACACCGCCACCTATCAGCTGGCCTATGCCGACAACATCAAGATCTTTGGCCTGAGCCTGTCCAAGGACGTGGGCGGGATCAGCGTCGGTTCGGACCTGAACATCCGTCACAACATGCCGCTGGCCAGTATCCCGGCGATCGTCAGTACCCGCAGCCCGCTGGGCCTGGGGCAAGGGCTTGGTCTGCTGCCGGCGCGTACCGACGCTACCGGTGTGGTCTACGACACCCCGAGCCGCGGCGACAGCATGAGTGCCACCGGTGACACCCTGCACTGGACGCTCAACGGTCTGATGACCCTGCCGAAAACGCCGGTGTTCGATCAGGCAACCGTGCTTGCCGAGCTGTACTACAGCAACCTGCTCAAGCTCGATAGCAAGAACGAAGCGCTCTACAAGGGCAAGGACAGCTATCGCGGCATCGACGCGCCGACCCGGGACAACTGGGGCATCGCGGTCAACTTCACACCGACCTGGTACCAGGTGTTTCCCGGTGTCGACCTCAACGCGCCGATGTCGGTCAACGTCGGTCTCGCTGGCGTGTCACCGGTCTCCGGTGGCGGTGCCAAGGACACCGGCAACTATGCCGTGGGCGTCGGTGCCGTTGTGTACAACAAATACTTTGTCGACCTGAAGTACGTGGACTCCTTCGGACAGACTGAAAAATGCAACAAAAGTGGCGTGAGCACCGGCCCGAACGGTGGTGACGGCTCCACGCCTAACGCCTTTAGCGGCAACGAAAACTACGCCTGTTTCGCCGGTGGCTACTCGTCCTTCTCCGGAGGGGGGGCCACGACTGAGGACCGTGGCGCCGTGTACCTGACGATGAAAACAACATTCTGATCCACCACTGATTTGCTCAATGCAAGCAGGAGAATAACAAGATGAAATTCGCACAAACCGTGTTGGCCGCGTCCTTGGCCATAGTCCTTGCCGCCCAGGCTCAGGCCGCTGTTTCAACCCAGGAAGCTGCCAAACTGGGCACCAGCCTGACCCTGGTGGGCGCTGAAAAAGCCGGGAGCGCTGATGGTTCCATCCCTGCCTACAACGGTGGCCTGACCACGCCGCCAGCCAGTTTCAAAGCCGGTGACAGCATGCGCCCGGATCCGTTTGCCAGCGAGAAGCCGCTACTAGTGATCGACGGCAAGAACGTTGATCAGTACAAGGGCCTGCTCACGGCGACCACGGTAGAACTGGCCAAGCGTTTCCCGACGTTCCGTGTCGACGTGTTCCCGACGCACCGCACTGTGTCGCTGCCCCAGGCGATTCTGGATAACGGCGTGAAGAACGCCAGCGGCGCCAAGTCCCTGGAAGGTGGTCTGGCCATCGACAACGTCCTGCCGGGCATTCCGTTCCCGATTCCGCAGTCGGGCAACGAAGCGATGTGGAACTTCCTGTTGCGCTACCAAGGCGTCAGCATCAGCTCCAAGTACGACTCCTGGAACGTCGACTCGGCTGGCGTTCCTAGCCTGGCGACCACCGGGCAAGCGAACATCTCCTACCCGATCTACGAAAACCTCTCGCAGCCGATCAGCAGCGCCGATGTGTACTACCAGATGAAGCTGGCGTACACCGGCCCTGCGCGCCGGGCCGGTGAGGCGATCATGCTCAAGGACGCCGCCAACCCGTTGCAGCAACCGCGTCGCGCCTGGCAGTACTTGCCGGGGCAGCGTCGAGTGAAACTGGCGCCGAGCCTGGCCTACGACACGCCTAACCCGGGTACCGCGGGTGCGGGCACCTACGATGACGTGTTCGTGTTCAACGGTGCACTGGATCGCTACGACTGGAAACTGGTCGGCAAGCAAGAAATGATCGTGCCTTACAACACCTACAAGCTGACCTACGTCCAGGATCCGAAATCGCTGACCACGGCCAATCACCTGTCACCGGACTTCGTGCGTTGGGAAAAACACCGCGTGTGGGTCGTCGAAGGCAACCTCAAGGCCGGTGCCCGTCACATCTACGCCAAGCGCCGCTTCTATCTCGACGAAGACAGCTGGACCGCTTTGGCCTCGGATCAATATGACGCCCGTGGTCAGCTGTATCGTGGTTCGTTTGCCTTCCTGAGCCAGAGCTACGACAAGCAGGTGCCGGATTCGACGCCCTTCATGATCTACGACCTGGTCGGTGGTTCGTACAACATCAACGGTGTAGTCGGCCCTTACGGCGGCATCAAGTACATCGACCCGCTCTCCAAGGCGCAGTGGTCGTCGGAATCCCTGGCCGGCGCCGGCATTCGCTAAGCCAACCGCAAGCAAGCGCTCGCACGATCCGCCGGCACTGTAGGAGCGAGCTCGCTCGCGATGGACTCAAGAACACCGCGGGGAACCAGGCTCCCCGCGTCATCGTTCACGTCCATCGCGAGCAAGCTCGCTCCTACAAGGGCATGAGCTGCACGGCGCGAGGTGCGGCGCGGTTTTCCGATGAGGACGCAGTATGTGTTCGTATAAAAATAATATTTTGCGGCTGGCGTTTGGTGTCGTGCTCTGCCTGTCGCAGGGCGTCACTCAGGCGGCCGATTACGTCGATGTGCTGGACCTGCCCGCCAGGGTCAGTGCCTTGGCCATCAACAGCCCGCTGTCCGGCATGACCCGCGCCGGTGAGCGTGTGGTTACCGTCGGTCAGCGTGGCCATATTCTGTTTTCCGATGATGCCGGCAAGCATTGGCAGCAGGCTGTCGTGCCGGCCAGTGCCGACCTCACGGCGGTGAATTTTCCGACGGCCACCCAGGGCTGGGCGGTGGGTAATGACGGCGTGGTGCTGCACAGCAGCGACGCCGGCGCGACCTGGCAAAAGCAACTCGACGGTCGTCAGATCGGCGCCTTGCTGGTCAAGCACTACACGGCGCTGGCCAGCGCCGAACCGGGCAATGAGCAATGGCCGCTGCTGGTCACCGAGGGCCAGAAGCTAGCCGAGCAGGGCGCGGACAAACCGCTGCTCGGCGTCTGGTTCGCCAACGACAAAACCGGCTATGTAGTCGGTGTGTTCAACCTGATCCTGCGCACCGACGACGGTGGTCAGACCTGGACGCCGTATCAGGACCGCACCGACAACCCCCAGGGTTTCCACCTCAACGCCATCGCCTCCACCGGTGACGCTTTGTACATCGCTGGCGAGCAGGGCCTGCTGCTCAAATGGGACGACAGCGCCCAACGTTTCAATGCCGTGCCAACGCCTTATCCAGGCAGCTTCTTCGGTGTGCTCGGCAAGCCTGGCGAAGTGCTGATTTACGGCCTGCGCGGCAACGTGCTGCGCAGCACCGACGGCGGGCAGAGCTGGACTGCGCTGGACACCGGCCTGCACGTCAGCATCACCGCGGGCCTGATCGATGCCCGTGGCAATTATCGCTTGTTCACCCAGGGCGGGCAGATGCTGGTCAGCCAGGGGACGGGCGCGCAGTTGCATCTGGTGCAACAACCGGCACCGACCCCGGTCGCCGGCGCCACCCAGTCCGCCGATGGCGCCTTGGTGCTGGCCGGCAGCCGTGGTGCCCGGACGCTGTCCGCCGACCCAGCCCTAGAACCCTAAGAGCGAGAACCCAGACATGGGCAATATCAAACAAGACGCCATGCCGGTGATCCGCGACCTGCGGGATTTCGACCAGCGCTCCGGCAACCTCCTCGAACGGCTGGTGTTCAACTACCGGCCGCTGTTCATGCTGCTGATGGCGCTCGCCACCGTGGTGCTGGGCTTCATGGCCGTGACTCGCCTGGAGCTGCGCCCCAGCTTCGAAAAAATGATCCCGCAGAGCCAGCCGTACATCCAGAACTTCCTGGAAAACCGCGCTTCGCTGCGCGGCCTGGGCAACTCGGTGCGGGTGGTGGTCGAGAACACCCAGGGCGATATTTTCGACCCCGAGTACCTCGACGTGCTCAAGCAGGTCAACGACCAGTTGTTCCTCACCGAAGGCGTCGACCGTGCGTGGATGAAGTCGCTGTGGAGCCCGGCGGTGCGCTGGACCGAAGTCACCGAGGACGGCTTCCAGGGTGGCCCGGTGATGCCCGACACCTATTCGGGTCAGCCTGAGCAAATCGAACAATTGCGCCAGAACATCTCCCGCGCCGGTCTGGTGGGCAGCCTGGTGGCCAGCGATTTCAAGTCGACCATGCTGATCGTGCCGCTGATGGACAAAGCCGCGGCCGGTGGCCAACGCATCAACTACCACGCCTTTTCGCAGATGCTCGAAGAGCAGCTGCGCGATAAGATCGAATACGCCGGCGACAGCGCGGCGCGTAAATCCGGGGTCGAAGGCACCGGCCATTACAAGGTGCGGGTGATCGGCTTCGCCAAACTCATGGGCGACCTGATCGATGGCCTGATCCAGGTGATGATGTTCTTCGGCCTGGCCGTGGTCACGTCGCTGATCATCATTTACGGCTATACCCGTTGCGTGCGCAGCACTCTGCTGGTGGTCGGCTGCTCGCTGATCGCGGTGGTCTGGCAACTGGGCATTGTCGCCTGGCTCGGCTACGCCATCGATCCGTACTCGGTGCTGGTGCCGTTTCTGATCTTCGCCATCGGCGTGTCCCACGCGGCGCAGAAGATGAACGGCATCATGCAGGACATCGCCCGTGGCACCCACAAGCTGATCGCTGCGCGCTACACCTTCCGCCGTCTGTTCATCGCCGGTGTCACCGCGCTGCTGGCCGATGCCGTGGGCTTCGCCGTGCTGATGCTGATCGACATTCCGGTGATCCAGGACCTGGCGATCACCGCCAGCATCGGTGTCGCGGTGCTGATCTTCACCTCGCTGTTGCTGATGCCGGTGGCGCTGTCCTATGTCGGTGTGGGCGCGCAAGCCGCCGAGCGTGCGCTGAAAATCGACAACCGCGCAGAGAAGCACAAAGGCTTCGGCAAGCTCTGGGACGCGCTCGATCGCTTCACCACTGCCAAGTGGGCCACCGGTGCGGTTCTGGTCGCGGTGTTGATGGGTATCGGCGGTTTCATGGTCAGCCTGAACCTGAAGATCGGCGACCTGGAAAGCGGGGCGCCGGAGCTGCGTGCCGACTCGCGCTACAACCGCGACAACGCCTACATCACCCAGCATTACGCGCTGTCCAGCGACCTGTTCGCGGTGATGATCAAGACCGCGCCGGAAGGCTGCCTGAACTACAAGACCCTGGTCCTCGCCGACCGCCTGGCCTGGGAGCTGCAACAGTATCCGGGCGTGCAGGCGACCGCGTCCTTGGTCAACGCGGTACGCCAGATCACCGCCGGCACCTATGAAGGCAACCCCAAGCTCAACAGCATCCAGCGTAACCAGGACGTGCTGAACTACGCCGCGCAACAAGCCTCGGTCAACTCCCCGGAGCTGTTCAACACCGACTGTTCGCTGATGCCGGTGATCACCTTCCTCAAGGATCACAAGGCTGAAACCCTCGATGCCGTGGTGGCGATTGCCGATAAGTTCGCCAAGGAAAACAGCACCCCTGATCGCCAGTTCCTGCTCGCTGCCGGCACCGCCGGGATCGAGGCCGCGACCAACATCGTGGTGCGCGAAGCCAACCGCACCATGCTGCTGTACGTGTATGCGGCGGTGACGCTGTTCTGTCTGATCACCTTCCGCAGCTGGCGCGCCACGCTGGTGGCGCTGTTGCCGTTGGTGCTGACTTCGGTCCTCTGCGAAGCCTTGATGGTGGCCATGGGCATCGGCGTGAAAGTCGCGACCCTGCCGGTGATCGCCCTCGGCGTGGGGATCGGCGTGGACTACGCCTTGTACCTGCTCAGCGTGCAACTGCACTTCCAGCGCCAGGGCCTGCCGCTATCCGAGGCCTACCGCAACGCCGTGTCGTTCACAGGCCGCGTGGTCGGGTTGGTGGGCATCACTCTTGCGGCTGGCGTGGTGTGCTGGGTCTGGTCACCGATCAAGTTCCAGGCCGACATGGGCATCCTGCTGACCTTCATGTTCCTGTGGAACATGCTTGGCGCGCTGATCCTGATCCCGGCCCTGTCCTGTTTTCTGCTGCGCGAACGGGCCCCTCAGCCTGGTTCTGTCGCGGCAGCCGAAACCACTGAATCCACTGAACGTCCCGGCATGCCCCATGCCGTGACCACTTCCGAGTAAGCCAAGATGTCTGATTACAAAGCTCCCCTGCGCGACATGCGCTTCGTACTCAACGAGGTTTTCCAGGTGTCCCGGCTCTGGGCCAAATTGCCCGGCCTGGCCGACGTGATCGATGAGGAAACTGCCGCCGCCATTCTTGAAGAGGCCGGCAAGATCAGCGGCGAAGTGATCGCGCCACTGAACCGCGCCAGCGACGAACAGGGCTGCACCTGGAGCAATGGCGCGGTCAGCGCCCCGGACGGTTTTGCCCAGGCCTATCAAGCCTTCGCCGAGGGCGGTTGGGTGGGTGTCGGCGGTGACCCGCAGTACGGCGGCATGGGCATGCCCAAGGCGATTTCGGCGCAGGTCGAAGAGATGGTCAACTCGGCCAGCCTGTCGTTCGGCCTGTACCCGATGCTGACCGCCGGCGCCTGCCTGTCGATCAAGGCCCACGCCAGCGAAGAACTGAAAGCGGCTTACTTGCCGAACATGTACGCCGGCACCTGGACCGGTTCGATGTGCCTGACCGAAGCCCATTCCGGTACCGACCTGGGCCTGATCCGCACCAAGGCCGAACCCCAGGCCGATGGCAGCTACAAGGTCAGCGGCAGCAAGATTTTCATCACCGGTGGCGAGCACGACCTCACCGAGAACATCATCCACCTGGTACTGGCGCGCCTGCCCGATGCACCGGCCGGCCCGAAAGGCATCTCGCTGTTCCTGGTGCCGAAAGTGCTGGTCAATGCCGACGGCTCACTGGGTGAAAACAACGCGCTGTCCTGCGGTTCCATCGAACACAAGATGGGCATCAAGGCCTCCGCCACCTGCGTGATGAACTTCGACGGGGCCACCGGCTGGATCGTCGACGCACCGAACAAAGGCCTGGCGGCCATGTTCACCATGATGAACTACGAGCGTCTGGGCGTGGGCATCCAGGGCCTGGCCCAGGGCGAGCGTTCCTACCAGAACGCCGTCGCCTACGCCCGTGACCGCCTGCAAAGCCGCGCACCGACCGGCGCGCAGCACAAGGACAAAGCGGCCGACCCGATCATCGTCCACCCCGACGTGCGCCGCATGCTGCTGACCATGAAAGCCTTGAACGAAGGCGGCCGTGCGTTCTCCAGCTACGTGGCCCTGCAACTGGACATCGCCAAGTACAGCGAAGACGACACCACCCGCACCCGCGCTCAGGAACTGGTATCGCTGCTGACCCCGGTGGCCAAGGCGTTCCTCACCGACATGGGCCTGGAAACCACTTTGCACGGTCAGATGATATTCGGTGGCCACGGCTACATCCGCGAATGGGGCCAGGAGCAACTGGTGCGCGATGTGCGCATCACCCAGATCTACGAAGGCACCAATGGCATCCAGTCCCTGGACCTGGCCGGGCGCAAGATCGTCGGCAGCGGCGGGGCGCTCTACCGCTTGTTCGCCTCGGAAATCCGCAACTTCACCGCCACTGCCTGCGCGGACCTTGGCGAGTTCACCAAACCGTTGAACGCCGCCGTGGACACGCTCGACGACCTGACCGCGTGGCTGCTGGACCGGGCCCAGAGCAACCCGAATGAAATCGGCGCAGCCTCGGTCGAGTACCTGCACGTGTTCGGCTACACCGCGTACGCCTACATGTGGGCACGCATGGCCAAAGTCGTCATGAGCGGCGATGCCGAGGACGATTTCTACACCAGCAAACTGGCCACCGCGCGTTTCTACTTCGCCCGGTTGCTGCCGCGTATCCACTCGTTGAGCGCATCGGCCAAGGCCGGCAGCGACTGCCTCTACGAGCTGCAAGCCGATCAGTTCTGATCGAAAGGACAAGGAACCTTAAACATGATGGCGACAAAAATAATCCCGCCCGCCGACGGCGCTTATGCCTATCCCTTGCTGATCAAGCAATTGCTGTTGTCCGGCGTGCGCTATGAGCCGGGTCGGGAAATCGTCTACGCCGACAAGCTGCGCTACAGCTACCAGACCCTCAACAAGCGTATTCGCCGCCTGGCCAATGCGCTGACCGCGGCCGGGGTCAAGGCCGGTGACACCGTGGCCCTGCTCGACTGGGACAGCCACCGCTACCTGGAATGCTTCTTCGCCGTGCCGATGATCGGCGCGGTGCTGCACACGGTGAACATTCGCCTGTCGCCGGAGCAGGTGCTGTTCACCATGAACCACGCTGAGGATGACCTGGTGCTGGTGCATGATGATTTCCTGCCCCTGGTCGAGCAGATCCACGGACGGCTGGAAACCGTAAAAGGCTACCTGCAACTCACCGATGACGAGGCGACCACGACTTCGCTGCCGGTGCTGGGCGAGTACGAGCACTTGCTGTCCCTGGCCCCGGACCAGTACGACTTCCCCGATTTCGACGAGAACTCGGTCGCCACGCTGTTCTACACCACCGGCACCACCGGCGACCCGAAAGGCGTGTACTTCAGCCACCGGCAACTGGTGCTGCACACCCTGAATGCCGTCGGCACTCTGGGCGTCTATCAGGGCGCGCCGCTGTTGCGCTCCGACGACGTGTACATGCCGATCACGCCGATGTTCCACGTGCATGCCTGGGGCGTGCCGTATGTCGCGACCCTGATGGGCATCAAGCAGGTCTACCCCGGCCGCTACGAACCCAACAGCCTGGTCAGGCTGTACCGCGAAGAGAAGGTGACGTTCTCCCACTGCGTGCCGACCATTTTGCAGATGATCCTCAACTGCGAGGAAGGCAAGGCGACCCGTTTCGACGGCTGGAAAATGCTCCTGGGCGGCAGTGCACTGACCCTGGGCGTGGCCAGCGAAGCCAATGCCAAAGGCATGGTGGTGCATGCCGGCTACGGCATGTCGGAAACCTGCCCGTTGCTGTGCCTGACTTACTTGCGCGATGAAGACCTGCAGCTACCCGCCGAAGCACAACTGCCGATCCGCATCAAGACCGGCACACCGGTGCCGATGGTCGACCTGAAGATCATCGACGCCGACGGCAACGACGTGGCCCATGACGGCGAGTCCCTGGGCGAAATCGTGGTGCGCGCACCGTGGCTGACCCAGGGCTATCTCAAAGCCCCGGACAAAGGTGCAGAGCTGTGGCACAACGGCTGGCTGCACACCGGCGACATGGCCTCGATCGACCCACTGGGTGGCGTGGAAATCAAGGACCGCATCAAGGACGTGATCAAGACCGGTGGCGAGTGGATCAGCTCACTGGAACTGGAAAGCCTGATCAGCGAACACCCCGCCGTGATGTCCGTCGCCGTCGTGGGCATTGCCGACGAACAATGGGGCGAACGGCCCATGGCCATGGTCGTGTGCGAGTCCGGGCAATATCTGGACCGCAAGATTCTGGAGGCTCATTTGCAAGCCTTCGTTGACGGTGGGCGAATCAACAAATGGGCGATCCCCAAGCAGTTCAAGTTCGTCACCGAAATCCCCAAGACCAGCGTCGGCAAGATCAACAAGAAGCTGATCCGGGAAACTGAAGCGAACTGAGGTTGTAGGAGCGAGCCTGCTCCGGGCGGCGTTCCGACGAAGGACTCGAGAACGCCGCATTCATTGTAGGAGCGAGCTTGCTCGCGATGGACTGGAGAGCGCCGCGTACAACCAGGAAACACGCGTTATCGTTAACGACCATCGCGAGCGAGCTCGCTCCTACAGAAAACCACCGGCGCCAGGCGGTTTCTGGATAGCCCGGTTGGCGTCATCTTTGTCATAGTCCTGGCCAAAGATAACGCCCCGTTGGTCGCGGTTTTCAGCGCTTGTGCCAAGCTGAACGGGGTATTGAACCGCGCGCATCCAATAGCCGGTCAGTCGAACCCCAGGAAGCCCACGACATGAACTTCACCCGTGCATCAAACGTCCGCCACGAGTTCTACAAAGCCGTCTGGTTCTACTTCAAAGTGGTGTGGCCGATCTTCTCGATACTGCTGTTAGTGATGGTTGCGTTCGGCCTCATCATCGCCCAACTGGAAGGCTGGAGCCCCGATGACGGTGTCTACTTCGCCTTCGTGACGGGCCTGACCATCGGCTATGGAGAACTGGTGCCCAAACTCGGCGTCTCGCGAGTGCTGGCAGTGCTGCTGGGTTTCAACGGCGTGCTGATGACCGCGACATTCGCGGCAATCAGTGTCCGGGCGATTGAAGTGACCGTGACTGCGGCGCGCAAGGCTGTGTAGGAGCGAGCTTGCTCGCGATGGTCGTCAACGATAACGCGCAAATCCTGGATAAGCGCGGTGTCCTTGAGTGCTTCACTGTAGGAGCGAGCTTGCTCGCGATGATCGTCAACGATAACGCGCAAATTCTGGATAAGCGCGGTGTCCTTGAGTGCTTCGCGAGCAAGCTCGCTCCTACAGGTCCTTCAGCCCTCAGGCCAAGGGTGCAATGCCTAAGCCTCCCACCCCGCCCCAGTCACTGCCGCCTGCACCAGCGGGTGCAGGTCCGCCCCCTGATGTTCCGTCTGCCAGGCCAGCAATTCCCTGCGCATGCCCGGCGTCCAGTACATCTGCAGATGATCGCGTACGCTGAACACCGCCTGTCGCTGGTCCGGCTGGCTGGCAAAGTACTGGGCAATCTGGTTGGCCATCTTGATCAGGTTGTCAGTACTCATCGGCGTACCTCGGCTTTGGTCCCGCGTGCCTGGCGACGTGCATCGAGCAGGCGCTGCTGTTCCTCGCTGAACGCCTGGAAGCGCTTCTGCCACTCAGAAGGGTGATAGACGCGACTGACCTCCACGGCGGTGACCTTGTACTCCGGACAGTTGGTGGCCCAGTCGGAGTTGTCGGTGGTGATGACGTTGGCCCCCGATTCCGGGAAGTGGAAGGTGGTGTACACCACGCCCGGGGCGACCCGTTCGGTAATCCGCGCACGCAGCACGGTCTGGCCGGCGCGGCTGCCGATGCCGACCCAGTCCCCTTCATTGATACCACGGCTCTCGGCGTCGGTCGGGTGGATTTCCAGGCGGTCTTCGTCATGCCAGGCGACGTTATCGGTACGCCGGGTCTGGGCGCCGACGTTGTACTGGCTGAGGATGCGCCCGGTGGTCAGCAGCAGCGGATAGCGACTGTTGACCTTTTCCTCGGTGGGCACGTAGCCGGTGAGCATGAAGCGCCCCTTGCCACGCACGAATTCTTCGATGTGCATGGTCGGCGTGCCGTCCGGTGCCTCGGCGTTGCACGGCCATTGCAGGCTGCCATGGCGCTCGAGTTCCGCGTAGCTGACGTTGGTGAAAGTCGGCGTCAGGCTGGCGATTTCATCCATGATTTGCGACGGGTGCTGGTAATTCATCGGGTAACCCAGGGCATTGGCCAGGGCTACGGTGCCTTCCCAGTCGGCCTTGCCGCCCAGCGGCTCCATGACCTTGCGCACCCGGGAAATGCGTCGTTCAGCGTTGGTGAAGGTGCCGTCTTTTTCCAGGAACGAGCAGCCCGGCAGGAACACGTGGGCGAACTTGGCGGTTTCGTTGAGGAAAATGTCCTGCACCACGATGCACTCCATGGCCGACAGGGCCGCGGTGACGTGCTGGGTATTCGGGTCGCTCTGGGCAATGTCTTCGCCCTGGCAATACAGGCCCTTGAAACTGCCGGCCAGGGCCGACTCGAACATGTTGGGGATGCGCAGGCCCGGATCGGGTTGCAGGGTGACGTTCCAGGCCTGTTCGAACTGCGTGCGCACCACTTGGTTGGAGATGTGCCGGTAACCGGGCAACTCGTGGGGGAAGGAGCCCATGTCGCAGGAGCCCTGAACGTTGTTCTGCCCCCGCAGCGGGTTCACGCCCACGCCTTCGCGGCCGATGTTGCCGGTGGCCATGGCCAGGTTGGCGATGCCCATCACCGAGGTACTGCCCTGACTGTGTTCGGTGACGCCCAAGCCGTAGTAGATCGCCGCATTGCCACCGGTGGCATACAGGCGCGCAGCGGCACGGATGTCGGCAGCGGGTACACCGCAGACAGGGCCAAGGGCTTCCGGCGAGTTTTCCGCACGGCTGACGAATTCACTCCAGATCGCGAAATCGCTACCCTCGCAACGGGCGTCGATAAAGGCCTGGTTGAGCAAGCCTTCGGTGACAATCACGTGGGCCAGGGCGTTGAGCATGGCGACGTTGGTGCCGGGGCGCAGGGCCAGGTGATACTCGGCGCGGGCATGCACCGTGTCCACCAGATCGATGCGGCGTGGGTCGATGACGATCAGCCGCGCGCCTTCACGCAGGCGGCGTTTGAGCTGGGAGGCGAACACCGGGTGGGCGTCGCTGGGGTTGGCGCCTATCACCAGGATCACGTCGGCCTGCATCACCGAGTCGAAACTCTGGGTGCCGGCGGACTCGCCCAGGGTCTGTTTCAGGCCATAGCCGGTGGGTGAGTGGCAGACCCGCGCACAGGTGTCGACGTTGTTGTTGCCGAAGGCGGCGCGCACCAGTTTTTGCACCAAGTAGGTTTCTTCGTTGGTGCAGCGGCTGGAGGTGATGCCACCGATGGAGTCGCGACCATATTTTTGCTGCAGGCGGCGGAATTCGCTGGCGGCGTAGGTCACCGCTTCATCCCAGCTGACTTCCTGCCACGGGTCGCTGATGTGCTTGCGGATCATCGGCTTGGTGATGCGATCCGGGTGGGTGGCGTAGCCCCAGGCGAAGCGCCCCTTGACGCAGGAGTGGCCGTGGTTGGCATGGCCGTTCTTGTCCGGAACCATGCGCACCAGTTGGTCGCCTTTCATCTCGGCACGGAACGAGCAGCCCACGCCGCAATAGGCGCAGGTGGTGATCACGCTGCGTTCGGGCTGACCCAGTTCGACCACGCTTTTTTCCATCAGGGTCGCGGTTGGGCAGGCTTGCACACAGGCGCCGCAAGACACGCATTCGGAGTCGAGGAAGTTCTCGCCACCGGCAGCGGCCACCCGGGATTCGAAACCACGCCCGGTAATGGTCAGGGCAAAGGTGCCCTGGGTTTCTTCGCAGGCGCGCACGCAGCGGTTGCAGACGATGCACTTGCTCGGGTCGTAGTCGAAATAGGGGTTGGAGGTGTCTTTCACGTCCTCCAGATGGTTCTCGCCTTCATAGCCATAACGCACTTCCCGCAGGCCAACCTGGCCGGCCACGGTTTGCAGCTCGCAGTTGCCGTTGGCCGAGCAGGTCAGGCAGTCCAGCGGGTGATCGGAGATGTACAACTCCATGACGTTGCGGCGCAGGGTCGCGAGCTTTGGCGTCTGGGTGTGCACCGTCATGCCTTCAGTGACCGGTGTAGTGCAGGACGCGGGGTAGCCGCGCATGCCGTCGATCTCCACCAGGCACATGCGGCAGGAGCCAAAAGGTTCCAGGCTGTCGGTGGCACAGAGTTTGGGAATAGTCGTGCCCAGCAACGCGGCGGCGCGCATCACCGAGGTGCCTTCGGGCACGCTGATGCTGCGGCCGTCGATGTTCAGGGTGACCTGCACCTGGCTGTCGCGGGCAGGCGTGCCCAGATCGATATCGGTTTTCGGGTCGAAGAGAGTAATCATTGCTCGGCCTCCGAGGCTTGCAGACCGAAGTCAGCGGGGAAGTGCTTGAGGGCGCTGGCCACGGGATAAGACGTCATGCCGCCCAACGCGCACAGCGAACCGTATTGCAGGGTGTCGCACAGGTCCTTGAGAATGATCACCTGCTCATCGCGACTGCTCTGGTCGGGCGCGGCCAGCAGGCGGTCGATCACCTCGACGCCGCGGGTCGAGCCGATGCGGCAGGGCGTACATTTGCCACAGGATTCCTCGGCGCAGAACTGCATGGCGAAGCGTGCCATGTGGGCCATGTCCAGGGAGTCGTCAGCCACCACCACACCCCCGTGACCGAGCATCGCGCCAATGGCCATAAAGGCTTCGTAATCCAGCGGCGTATCGAATTGCGAAGGTGGCACCCAGGCGCCAAGCGGGCCGCCCACCTGTGCCGCCTTCAACGGCCGGCCACTGGCGGTCCCGCCGCCGTAGTCTTCCACCAGTTCCCGCAAGGTCAGGCCAAAGGCCCGTTCCACCAGGCCGCCGTGACGAACATTGCCCGCCAACTGGAAAGGCATGGTGCCCAGGGAGCGGCCCATGCCGTAATCGCGATAGAACTGCGCACCCTTGGCCAGAATCAGCGGCACCGAGGCCAAAGTCAGCACGTTGTGCACCAGGGTCGGCAGGCCGAACAGGCCCTGCAACGCCGGAATCGGCGGCTTGGCGCGAACGATCCCGCGCTTGCCTTCGAGGGAGTCCAGCAGCGCGGTTTCTTCACCGCAGATGTAGGCACCGGCGCCGACGCGCACTTCCATATCGAAGGCCTGGCCGCTGCCGCTGACATTGGCGCCCAGGTACCCGGCTTCCCGGGCGATGTTCAACGCTGCACGCAGCGTGGCCACGGCATCCGGATATTCCGAGCGAACATAGATGTAGCCGTAGGTGGCGCCGACGGTAATGCCGGCAATCGCCATGCCTTCGATCAGCAGGAAGGGGTCGCCTTCCATCAGCATACGGTCGGCGAAAGTGCCGGAGTCGCCTTCGTCGGCGTTGCATACGATGTATTTTTGCGCCGCCTGAGTGCCGCGCACCGTGCGCCACTTGATCCCGGCCGGGAAGGCTGCGCCGCCACGGCCACGCAGGCCCGAATCGAACACCGCCGTCGCGGTCTGCTCGCCGCCAATGGCGATGGCCTGGGTCAAACCCTCGAAACCGCCGTGGGCCCGGTAATCCTCCAGAGACAGCGGCCGGGTGATGCCGGCGCGGGCGAACAGCAGGCGTTGTTGAGACTTCAGATAAGGCAATTCTTCCACCAGGCCCAAGGCCAGCGGATGCGCGGACGGCTCGGCTTGCAAGGCATCGAGCACGGACGGCACATCGGCAGCCGTCAGCGGCCCAAAGCCGATCCGACCTTGCGCGCTGTCCACTTCCAGCAGCGGTTCCAGCCAATACAAGCCGCGAGAACTGGTGCGCTGCAACTCCAGCGGCAGATTGCGTTCCTGAGCCTGAGTGATCAGGGCCGCAGCGACCTCATCGGCACCCACGGCACGGGCAAGAGAATCACAGGGCAGATAGAGCGTCGGCATCATGCGTCCTCCCGGCAAGCATCGAGCAGGGCATCCAGACGCTCGGCACTGAGCCGCGCATGCACCTGGCCATCCAGCTCAAGAGCGGGCGAACAGGCACAGGCACCCAGGCAATACACCGGGCGCAAACTGATGCTGCCGTCGGCGCTGCTGCCGTGATCGTCCAGTTGCAGGCGCTCGCGCAACTGCGCGGCAAGCTGCTCGGCACCACGGCTCTGGCACGACTCGGCCCGGCACAGACGCAGGATATGCCGCGCGGGCGGCGTGGTACGGAAGTCATGGTAAAAACTGATCACCCCGCGGACCTCGGCCTGACTCAGGTTGAGGGCATGGGCAATCTCGGGGACGGCGACATCGGGGATGTAACCGATGTGCTCCTGAATATCATGAAGAATGGGCAACAGCGCACCCGGGGTGCCCTTATGGCGCTCCAGCAGACTGTTGACCACAGGCAGGTGCAACAACTCATCAGGCATTCAGCAATCCTCACGATCACGGACAAACCAGGCGGCTGTCGGTTGTCCGAAAGTGTCGGCTGCGGCATTCACACCACGTCACGGTATCGTGGCATCTATAAACCGTCGGCCAGGGCACCCTGAGCGGGCATCTTGTCGCGCCCGGCACGGTCTTCGCCGCACCTCAATAGGGGCATAAAAGCCAGATTGCCACGCGGCCCTTGAAACGGCTGCACCAGAGCGACGTGTTCGGTTCTGTCTACGACCTTGTATCGAGTCTAGAAGAATGAGGGTGGAGACGCCGTGCCATAGGGGGCGATTGCAGGACTTATACACAGCGGATTGCCTGTGGAGAAGATGACGATCAAGCCCTCCGGAAGCACTCAAAGGCCGGAAATCCCAAAACCGATTCCCCAGCATCTACTTCGAACCCAAGCAATCAAAAGCCCCGAAACCCCCGGGGCTAATCCCCAATCCCACTAAACACACAAAGCCCCCTGTGGGAGCGAGCTTGCTCGCGATAGCGCCAGCCCAGCCGCCACAAAACCCAGAACTGAAACCCAACCCCCTGTAGGAGCAAGCTTGCTCGCGAAAAACGCATGGCAACCAACATCTACTGTTGAATGACCACCGTCATACTGCAACCAGCCTGAGAGGGATATTCCCCCGCCCCCACGCTACGCATGGAAGCGGGGGAAAATCCTTAACCAAGCTCACCACAGAAAATATCGGGATTCCCATCCGCCGGGCTCGTCCGCATCACCAACGCATATCCGCCGGACCGCAGCGAGTCATAAGCCAGGGGCACGCTCTTCCAGAGTTGGATCCCCGCCTGCTCGTTGAAGTTATCGGCCACGATGCGATTGAGTGAATAGGCCGGCTTGGGCTCGTGCCTGGCGCAGCTTCCCGAGTAGATATAGGTATACAAGTGCGCCGGAATTGCAGTGCCATTGGGTACACCACCCACAAACAACGAGAGCTCCGTCTCACTGCTGCTCAAGGGGGTCAGAACGGCCTGAGCGATATGCCCGGCATTGTGAGTAGTTGCATTCAAGGGAACGGCAACGATTTGCTTCGGGGCTGCACCAACCACGCAGATCCATCCAGCCGCTACCATCAACGCCAGCGAAGTTACGACTTTCATCGTAAAACCTCCCGCCTTGTAAGGGCTCGTTGAAAAGATCCCCCACTGAATTTTAGTCAGCTGTACAAATCCTGAGGTTATTCGGATGGTCGGTCCAATAGCCATCGGGTTGTAGTTGCGTAAACGGGCGCTGTTCAAAAACTTCGGCCAACACCCCACTTCCGTGAGACCACCCACCCTGTAGGAGCGAGCTTGCTCGCGAAAAACGCAAGGCATCCACATTCCCGCTGAATACCCTCGCTCTCCCCAACCAAACCCGCCTTCCAACGCGTCATGCCTGACGTCCATGACAGCAGCTACACGACAGTCCCGACCACTATCCCGCAGACCTCGACGTCGCCCGCGCAGATGCCGGCGCACAAGCCCGATCCCGCATCAGCACCTTCACCGCATCATCCACCAAGGCCTTGCTCATCGAAGTCAAATAATGCGCAGCCCAGGCGTGACGATCAGTATCTCTGGCATAAGCAGCATCTTCAGTGAGGGTTTTGGCCAGGAACAGAAAGTCGGAGGCCATGGACAACGCATCGCCGAGAGGAACGCCGCGAGTGACATGGAACAGCGCTTGATCCGCGCAGTAGATGGCAGGTGTCAGGCCGATGGTTTTGAGTTCGGGTTGTTCGGTCATTGGCCACCTCCGAGGATGGAGAGGCAATGGGGGAGGGGGTTACGTGATTGGGAATCGCGTAGAGGGGAAAGCCAAATTTCAAACGGATTGATGCTGCGCATTATCCAACTCCTTGATATGAGGAGCTGCCACGTTCGTTACCACACGAATGGGTGACAGCTGTGCGCAGGGTGGTAAACCGGGAATCAAGGAAACCGGCACGCCCGAGGGCGTCCCACGCACAGCCGCCATAACTCACGCCGCAGGCATAAAAAAAGCGCCTGATGACGTGATTGGGGCGCTGTTGCGCCTTGAATAACTCGGGTTACCACACCCGGTCGCTGAATTGGCAGCGACGGTGGGAGGTTATCGTGCAGATCGTTTTGCTGCAACCTTCGAGAGCGCTGGGTGATTATGTGGTCAGTCTTTGGGATATCCGCGTGATGACGACGCTGCGGTGTTCTGGAAAACAGGCAATGCCATCTGTCCGCGGGTTACATATTTGCGCTTCGGGTCGTTGCGCATTTACCTCATAATCGCGTGCTCCTACCGTTGGCAGCTCTGCTTATCGACTAATCTGTAGTCGCTGCCACCAGACCTCAAACAGCCAAGGAGAAAGGCAATGCCAGATAGCTGGAACCAGCGTCAATCGAGTGCATCCACCAAGCATGCCCTCGAACGGTTACCAGCCACATCTAATTTGCCTGCGACCCTATGAGTCAAGCCGCCTTCGTCAATCCAAGCCTGCTCACATGGTCTCGTGAGCGCGCAGGTCTCTCCACTGAGCAGGTTGCTAAAAAGTTGCCCGTGAAACCTGATCGAGTACAGGAGTGGGAGGCTGGCGAGACCAAACCAACATTCCTTCAGGCTCAAAAGTGGGCGAGTGTCGCTCACATCCCTTTCGGATTCCTGTTTCTGCAGCAGCCTCCCATCGAACAACTGCCTTTACCTGATCTGCGGACAGTGGGAGGGATTGCTCCTCAACGTCCCACTTTGGAACTGTTGGACACCGCAAGGGATGCCATACGTAAGCAGGACTGGTACCTGGAGTATCTGCAGCACCAGGAGCATCAACCGCTGGCATTTGTAGGTCGCTTCAGTAGTCAATCTCACGTCAGAGAGGTGGTGGACGATATCCGCCGGGTCCTCGGCGTGAACCCCGACATTGCTCGATTGGATTACGAAAAATACAGCCGTGCCTTGATCGAAGCTGCTGAAGCGGCTGGCGTTTTGGTTATGCGCAGTGGAATTGCTTTAGGGAACACTCACCGCAAACTGGAAGTGAGCGAATTTCGGGGTTTTGCCATCAGCAATGCCTACGCCCCCGTCGTATTTATCAACAGCTCCGACGCTCCCACCGCCAGGCTGTTCACCTTACTTCACGAGCTGGCCCATATCTGGATTGGTAGCAGTGGAGTGTCTGATGGAAATACCGCGAATGGTCGAAACGAGGAACGTTTCTGCAATGCAGTTGCAGGTGAATTTCTGGCTCCCGAAGCCCAATTTCGTGCCCTGTGGAACCCGGATGCTAACTGGGAAGACAATTTAGCTCCGCTAGCCACTCGTTTTCATATCAGTAAATTAGCTATCGGTCGCCGCGCATTGGATCTTGGATATATAAGCCAAGACCGATACAGCGCCTACTATCGAGTGATCCTCAAGGCTTTTCAGGATGAAAAAGGTGGGGCGGGTGACTATTACCGTAACGCCACCGCGAAAAACAGCCCTCGCCTAAGCAAGGCAGTGCTGAGTGAAGCAATGAGTGGTCGGATGCTGCTGCGCGAGGCGGGACACTTGCTCGGCGTGCAACCTGCCAAATTAAGGACTCTCGCCAACAAGATCACGGAATGAATCATTTACTCGACGCTAACACGCTGATCGAAGCGAAGAACCGTTATTACGGGATGGCTATCTGTCCTGGATTTTGGCAATGGTTATTACTTAAAAATAAAGCATTGGCTTTGGCCAGCATTGCACCTGTAATGGATGAGTTAACAAAAGGGCATGACGATCTGGCGGATTGGGCGAAGGACAATTCCGATTTCTTTCACTCCACAACCGATCAGGATACGCAACTGGCGTTCGCGCAAGTTGCGGGGCTTGTGGCTGGCCAAGCGCCTAGGATGAAAATAGGTGCTATGGAGGAGTTCTTGGCAGGTGCTGACCCTTGGTTAATTGCGAAAGCGATGACGACAGGGGCTACAGTCGTTACTCATGAAGTGCTGAACCTCGACGCGAAGCGAAAATTCATCATTCCCAATATTTGTCAGGAGCTTGATGTTCCTTTTTTGAATACGTTTGAGTTGTTGCATAGTAAGCGTCTGGCGAAGTCACCTACCCGATCCCTGCGATAAGGGCGATGTTCTCCACTTAAAAATACGTGGACACCATCGCCCTTATCTTCAGGATTGCCATGCGCCAAAGAACTTCCTATCCCAAA